>JAGRJB010000130.1 GCA_020442965.1 Pseudomonadales bacterium | reverse complement strand
AGAGACCAGCCTGTTTCACTTCGACCAGAAAGGCTGTCTTGTCCGCCTGCTTGGCATCGACGGTAACCGTGAGGACAACTTCGCGCACGTCGGGCGCAACCGTGTTGGCTTGCGTGTTCAGGTCCATCGAGAACTGCGGATTCCACTCGTCTTCGACACGCGGTCCGTTGGGCGCCTCGTACGAGCAGTCCTTCAGATAAACAGTCTGCAATGACAGGTGCGGTTCGGGCTCACCAGTGACACCCGCCTGCGCCGGGGTCGGGCCGTTCTGCGTTGGGTCGTTGCTCGCCATGAATTCTCCAGCAAAAGTGATCAGGGTCGCTGAGCGCGATGCTCAGCGGCTCAAAAGGCGATCCAGGCCACCTGCCGCTTCCAGCGCGTGTAGATCGTCGTTGCCGCCGACGTGATGTTCGCCGACAAAAATCTGCGGGACAGTGCGCCGGTCGCTGCGAGCGATCATCTCGGCGCGCTTCTCTGGCGCGGCCTCGATGTCGATCTCCTCGAATACGATCTGTTTGCGCGTGAGGAGTTGGCGCGCCTGCGCGCAGTATGGGCACCAGCTCGTGGCGTAAATCACCACTTGCGGTTGTGTCATGGTCGGCTGTGTCACGGCCGGTCAGGCGCCTTTCGCCACGGGTAGGTTGTCGGTGCGCCAACCCGCGAGTCCGCCGCGCAAGTTGAATGCCTTGGTGAACCCCTGTGCATGTAGCTGGCGAATGGCCGCCGCAGCGAGCGAACCCGTGTCGCAGTAGACGATCACGGGCTTCTCTTTATGCTTTTTCAGCGTGTCGCCCGCTGCCGGAATCTGATCGGACGGCAGGTGGCGCGCACCGACGACGTGGCCGGCCTCGAATGCATCAGCTTTGCGGATATCGAGCACGAGCGCGCCCTGATTCTGCAAGCGAATCAATTCTTGCGGTGACACCGACGCCGCGCTGGAGCCACGCTCGCGCAACTCGTAGACGACGACCAGCAGGGCGGCGACGGCGGCCAGGCCGACGAGTCCGGGATGATTCGCGACGTACTGTAGAAATCGATCCATCGCGGATATGCGCCGCCGTTCGCTAGTGAATAGGTCGCGCATTATATCGGCGCAGCGCGGCGCGGGCGCGGCGTTTTTCCGCCTGCCGCAGCGTCAACGGGTGCCGACCGTTACCATAGGCACATGCCGAAACTCTGGTCAGGAAAACTCGGAATCGCGCTGCTGGCGCTGAGCGCGAGCATCGGCGGCGTGGAGCTTGCGCGCGGCGCAGACAAAGACACCGCCAAAACGGAATCGCAGCTGAAGGAGGTTCGGCGACAGATTGACCGAATCCGCGAGCAAGTGACCCGCGATGCATTGCGTCGCGATCAGATTGCAGCGGAACTGCAGGCAGCGGAGCAGACCGTCGGCAGCGTGCGCAACGCGCTCGCCAGGCTGCAGGCGGAACGCGCGGAGCGAGCGGCGAGACGTGACGAGCTCGCCGTCAAGCGTCAGACGCAGGAACGCGCACTGGCCGCAGAACGCGAGTCGCTGGCCGCGCAGATTCGGGCGGCCAGCTTGATAGGCCGCGAGGAGCCCCTGAAGTTGTTGCTGAATCAGAACGACCCGGCGCTCGTCGGTCGCATGTTCGATTACTACAGGTATTTTGGCCGCGCGCGCGCTGAGCAGATCGCCTCGATCGAAGCGCGGGTCGCCGCGCTCGACGAGATCGACGCCGCAGTCGCCGCCGAAGATGCGCGCCTGGCGGACCTGGAACGCGAGCGGCGCGTGGAGCTCGCACGCCTGCAAAGTTCGCGCGATCAACGTGGCAAGGTCCTGGCGTCGCTCGAGAATGCATCGCGCTCGCGCGAACGGCAGCTGGCCCGCTTGCAACGACAGCAGGCGGGCCTCGAAAAGCTGCTGCAGGAACTGCGCCGCGCAATGGAACGCATGGACAAGTTTCCGACCGATAGCAAGGACGCTTTCGCGCGCCTGCGAGGCAAGCTTGCCTGGCCGGCGGCTGGCAAGCTCGTGGCGCGATTTGGTGAGACGCGCGCCGGCGGACTCAAGTGGTCGGGCGTGTTGTTAGCGGGTGAGGCGGGTGCGCCGGTCAGGGCGATCTACCGGGGGCGCATTGTATATGCCGATTGGTTACCCGGCTTGGGTCTACTGGCTATCATCGACCATGGGGATGGTTACATGAGTCTCTACGGACACAATCAACAACTCTACAAGGCGGTGGGCGAACAGGTAGAAGCGGGCGACACCATCGCCGCGATCGGCGATACCGGTGGGCGTTCCCGGCCGGAGTTGTATTTCGAGATTCGTAAGGGCGGCAGTCCGGTCGATCCGCGCAAGTGGTTCAACAAGCCAACGCCGTGAGGCTCCGAGCGCGGGAACTGCGGCAGAAGTCGCGAAAACTGGCGTAATCGACTCGATTAAGTTAACGCTCGCGGACGTACGTCACGCTAGGCTTGCCGCAGGTCCTGCCCGGCGCGGCTTGCGCGGCGTTCTGGCGGGGTAACAAAACGCCAAGTACGTCAACGTGCCGGGCGAGCTTATTGGCGATGCTGGCCGTCCGGATGACCGCCCATGTACCTAGCCACCCTGACAACTACACGAGCGATTGAGCGCCACGGATGACGCAAACACACTCACTTGAGCCATACGCACAACTCGTGCGGTCGCTGCTGCCGCGTTGCAGCGCGATCAACATCTTCGACGCACTCGGCGATCTCATCTGGTCGAGCGCCAACAGCGCTGGTCCGGACATGTTTCGACTGGTTGCGGAGGCGATCTCGGTTGCCGAGGCTGACAGTGACAGCGCCGGTCAGCTGCGCCAACTGCCAGACAGCGGGCCTACTTACCTGTTCTGGTTGCGTGACGGGCGCAACAAGCTCGCGCTGATCGTCGCGATCAGTTGTCGTCGCATCGGCGACGGCGAGCAGCAATCGTTCGCTTTCGTCAACGGCCTCCTCAGGCCTGCGCTCGAGTGTCTGCGACGTGACTTCCAGTCACAGTCGAACATCCGCAACCTGAGTGAATCGCTCTCGTCGCGTGACAAGGATCTGGAGCTGTTACTCGCGGTATCGAGCGACCGCGAGGATGGCGGCACCGATGACCTGAAGACCTTGCTGCAGAACGCAACATCGCACCTGAAGTGTGCGATGAGCGCGATCATCGTGCCCGAGAAGGGCCTGGTTCAGGTATATTCCGATCCCGACAGCGGGGCGGATAGCGGTATCGTTGCCAAGACACATCGCCAACTGTTAGCGCTGACACAGACTCGCCGCGAGCCGGTGATCATCAACAAGGTAGCCGCCAAGAATCACAAGGCGCGGGTGCCCTATCGAATCATCGCCTGTCCCATTCGCCAGGTCAGCGGTCGTGCCATGGGCGTACTGGCACTGTTTCGACACGAAACCAGCGCGGGTTTCGCCGAACGTGACGCACAGCTTGCCGATCTGCTGGCGCGCAAGGCCGCCACCGCGATTGAATCCAGTTATGACACCTTGTCGGGACTCTTGACCCGTGCCGCGCTCGAACAGCGGGTACGGCTGGCATTCGCCGATGAGTCGCAACGCAGTCGTACCACATCGCTCCTGTACATCGATGTCGATCAGTTGCACGTGCTGAATGAAAACCTCGGCATGCACATTGGTGACAAGGCCATCGCGCAGATCGGCGAACTCGTTCGTCGCCGGCTGCCGCCGTCCGCGATCGCAGCGCGAATTTCCGGCGATCGATTTGCAATCCTGTTGCCGGGTGCGCTCGAGGAAGCACAGGCGTTCGCCGATAGTCTGCGCGAGGGTGCGACGAAGCTCGTGCCCGCGGGCGACGACGCACGCTTTGCGATATCGATCAGTGTCGGTATTGCACCGTTCACGTACCGCGACCGCGATATCAGTCGGCCGCTCGCCGAGGCAGAGTCTGCTTGCAAGGCGGCCAAGGATCGCGGTCGCAATCGCGTCGAGTTGTTCCAGGACGCTGACGTCAGCATCGTGCGCCGCTTCACCGATATCAACGTCGCTACCGACGTGCGGGTCGCGCTCGCGGAGAATCGCTTGCGGCTCGCGGCGCAGATGATCATGCCGCTCGTCGACGGCAGCGGTCGGCCGCACTTCGAAATCTTGCTGCGGATGGTCGATCGGGCCGGCAACACCATCGGCCCCGAGCGATTCCTTTCGGCGGCGATGCGCTATCAAATGATGCGGACGATCGACCGTTGGGTGCTCGGGGAGACCGTGCGTATGTTGCAGCCGCACGCCGACATCCTGGCCGACTCTCCGATCGTGTTTGCGATCAACTTCTCTGGTCAGTCGATCGGTGACGAAGGCTTCGCAGATTTCGTTATCCAGTCCGTGGAATCGAGTGGGCTCGATCCGGGCGTGTTCTGCTTCGAACTGACTGAGAGCGCTGCGGTGGCGAGCATCGAAGCGACCGAGTCGCTCATGCGGCGGCTACGCAAGCTCGGCTGCGAGGTTGCACTCGACGATTTTGGCACCGGACAGTCCTCGCTCGCGTATCTGCGGCGTTTGCCGGTCGATATTCTCAAGATCGACGGCAGCTTCGTTCGAGACGTGCTGAAGGACCCGCGGGCCGAATCGATGGTTCGCGCCATCGCGCAGCTGGCGCGTTCGATGGGCATTGTCACGGTGGCTGAGAATGTCGAGACGGATGAGATCTACCGGTCGGTCGTCGAGCTAGGTGTCGATTATGGCCAGGGCTTTGCCATCGGTCGGCCCAAGCCATTCACGGAGATTCTGGAGGAACTGCCGATGCTGGCGGCGGCTCGCCCGATCCATGTCATGGAACCGGATCTGACCGCGGCCGGGCAGAGCCTTGGCGAGCATCATTCCCGACGGATCACGCACTAGCCGCAGGCAGCATTGCTGCATTGCGACACTCGCGGGCTCGCGCCAGTCAGGTAGTATCGCGCTCATGCGCCCCACCACACGAACGCTCGCGACCCTGGCGACCGGCACCCTGCTCGGGCTACTCGTTGCGATCGGCGGTGACGTACGCGCCAGTCGCGACACCCTGCCCGCGACGAACATTCCACCGCCGCCCGTCACGATCGCCACAGGGTCCGAGGACAGCAGGCTGCTGCATGAAGTTGTCGAACGAGTCAAACGCGAATATGTAGAGCCCGTGACCGACGCCGAACTGATGGGTCACGCCGTGCGTGGACTGGTGGCCGGCCTTGATCCGTACTCCGCCTTTCTCGACCGCGACGAGTATGAAGAAATGCGGGTCAGCACCGCGGGCAGCTATCCCGGTGTCGGTATCGAAGTCGCGGCGGCGCACGATGCCATTCGGGTTGTTAGACCGTTCGAGCAGTCGCCGGCTGCGCGCGCCGGTTTACGGGCCGGTGACCTGGTCGTATCCATCGACGGCGAGCTGGTGGGTGACAACGTGAACGCTGCGATCATGCGTATGCGCGGTCCGGCCGGTTCAGCCGTACACCTGTCGGTACGTCGCAACGGTGAGGTGTTGCCGCTGGAATTCGTTCTACAACGTGCACAGGTCGAGGTGCACAGCGTTACAGCGTTTCGGTTGACGCCGCGGATCGGTTATGTGCGGATCGCCCACTTCAGTGCCACGACGGCACAGGATTTTCGGCGCGCCATCTACGAGCTGACGACCGGCCCGCACCGGCTGGCCGGCGTCGTGATCGACCTGCGCAACAATCCCGGTGGCGTGCTCGAGGCCGCCGTAGAAGTGGCTGATTCGATGCTCGACGCCGGCACTATCGTATCCGCGGATGGGCGCACGGCGGAGGCCCGCTTTCAAATGTCCGCGCAACCGGGCGATATGCTGGCGGGTGTCCCGGCCGTGGTGCTCGTGAACGGCGCGTCCGCGTCCGCGGCCGAAATTCTCGCTGGCGCGTTGCAGGATAATCGCCGTGCCGCACTGATGGGTCGCAAGACCTTCGGCAAGGGCTCGGTTCAGACAATCATGCCGCTCTCGCAAGGCCGCGCGATCAAGCTCACGACATCCCACTATTACACGCCCTCTGGTCGATCCATCGACGGCCGCGGAATCGAGCCTGACATAGCGCTCGACGGGCCCGATCCGACGCCGGTCGACCTGACGGATCAAGGCGCCCGCGCGACGCTCGTTGAGCGCGATGCCGATGTCGCCGCGGCGCTCGCGACGTTCGAGCATGCGCCCGCAGCGCGCTCCCCGCGACGTCTAACCGCCAGACTGCGGTAATTCCGCGCGCGGAAGTTGTTACGTGGATCTGCTCGCAACGCTGATCGATTTCGTTCTGCACCTGGATCGCCACCTGGTCGAACTGCTGGTGCGATACGACGTATGGATATACGCCATCCTGTTTCTGATCGTCTTTGCGGAGACCGGATTCGTGGTGACGCCGTTCCTGCCTGGCGATAGCCTGCTGTTCGCCGTCGGCGCGCTCGCAGCCGTGGATAGCAGCGGCACACTCAATGTGCATCTCGTTGCCCTGCTGTTGGTCACGGCCGCGATACTTGGCAACACCACTAACTATCAGGTCGGTCACTGGATCGGGCCGCCTGCCTTCAGCGGCAAGTACCGCTTGTTGAAAGTGCAGTATCTGCGCCAGGCAGAAGGCTATTTCACCAAGTATGGCGCGACCACGATCCTCATTTCGCGCTTCGTGCCGATCTTGCGTACTGTCGCGCCGTTCGTGGCGGGTGTGGCGCGGATGCCGTATATGCGCTTTCAAGGCTTCAGCATCGTCGGAGCGTTGCTGTGGGTCGTGCTGCTGCTCTACGCCGGCTATTTCTTCGGCAATATTCCGCTGGTGCGCAACAATTTCAGCCTGGTGACAATCGGTATCATCATCGTATCGCTCGTTCCGGTGCTGGTGACCGTGGTCAGAGCGCGCAGCGACGCAGCGCGCAGTCCGGCCGCCTGATCGCCCGCGTCACCATCACGATGCTGCCTGCGCTAACCGCGTAGCAACTGCATGACGACGCCAACCAGCGCACCGACCAGCAGCGCGATCATGGCCAGTGCCGTGACGCCGTAGCCCGCGGCGCGCTTCGCGGGTGCTCGTGTGTAGCCGACGAAATACATCATTCGTCCGATCAGGTAAACCACGCCGAGACCGGCCGCCCAGGGGTCGCTCACATAGCGCGCGAAGAGCCACAGGGACGGCACTACGATGATCAGGCACTCGAGGGTGTTTTGTTGGACGCGTAGGTAGCGTTCAAAGTCGGGCTGGCCGGTGACAGCCGGAGCCGGTACGCCGTACTTGCCGCGGGCACGGCCGACGGCCATCGCGAACCCCAGGTACTGCAGCAGTGCCAGTGCTGTCACGAGATCGACGTAAATCACGGTAGAACCCCTCTGCAAGCGCGACGAGCTGCCTTGCTCAGCTTGGATGTTGCACTGAATGTTAGTGCACGTGCATTCGCCGCGTCTCGCAATCTCATCCGATGGCACAATAGCGCGGTGGCGAACGACTGCAGAAGTTATGCCTTGCGTACCGACATCGGCGTGCCGGTCGCTCGCGTTTGGGCGGCCTGGACCAACCCGACATCGCTCACACGGTGGTGTGCCCCAAGTGCGGCGATCAGGGCTCAGACCGACGGCAGCTTCCGGGTTCGATTCGATAGCGCAGTCGAGATCGACGCGCATGTCGACGTCTTCGAACCGCGGCAGCGGTTGCGGTTGATCCTGCTGAGTGGTTCGTCGGCACCCGCGTTCGATGGCGTCGAGATCGACGACTTCGTGTTCGAGGCATACGCCGCGACGAGTGGCGAGCAGTCGCGGTTGCGGCTGCTCAATTCCGGCCTGCCGAATAGTCCGGGGTGGGATCATTACTATGCTCGCAAGCGGGTACACTGGCAGCGGGCGTTGGCGCGTTTGAAAGTGTTTCTCGAAAAGAACCTTGACCGCGAGGAGTCTGCTTTATGATCGGCTTTGTACTTCGGGGTCTGATCGCGGCCCTAGGACTTTGGATTGCGACGCGTTGGCTACCTGGAGTGGCGATCGACACACCGCTAACTCTGGTACTTGCCGGCCTTTTGTTAGGCCTGGTCAATGCGATCGTCCGCCCGATCGCCATCATTCTGACGCTGCCGATGACCATCGTCACGCTGGGATTGTTCCTGCTCGTCATCAATGCAGCGATGGTCGGACTCGTGGCTCTCATGATGCCGGGATTTCAGCTGCGCGGCTTCTGGAATGCGGTGTTGACTGCGATCATCGTGAGCCTGGTGAGCTGGATCGGTTCGTGGTTCATTGGATCGAGGGGCAAGATCGAAGTGCTGCGCCGCGACGCCAAGTAGCGAGTCACGGCAGCGGCGCGAGACGGCGCCGCTTGCTTTGCCAGCTGATAATAGCGATCCCTGCCAACATGATCGCCATCCCGATAATTTGTGTCCCCGTCAGCCGTTCATCGAGAATGGCCCATCCGACAACTGCCGCGATCGCCGGATTGACGTAGGCGTAGGTGCCCGCGACCGCCGGGGTGGTGTTCTTGGCGAGCCAGGCAAAGGCGAGATAGGCGATGCAGGAGCTGACGAGAGTGAGGTACGCCATCGGCCAGAGACCCGCGACGGTTAGCTTGAAGCGCGGGGCTTCACCCAGAGCGAGCCCAGCCACGATCAGCATCGCACCGCCTAACAGGAATTGCATGCCGGTGAATGCCAGAACGTCGAGCTTGGAGACGACGTTGCGAAGATAGACCGCCGCGAATGCCCAGCCTAATACGCCGATCAGGATAACGCCTTGTTGCGGTAGGCCGCTGGTCAGCTGACTGCCGCGCGGCCAGATGATCAATGCGGCGCCGAGAAAGCCGATGGCAAGACCAACGGTGGTGCGAGCATCGAGTGGATGCGCACGCGGGCCGCGTGTCGCGAAGATCGCGATCCAGAGCGCCGCCGTCGTATTGAGCAACGCGGCTTGACTGGATGCCACGTATTGCAGTCCCCAGGTATTCGTACCATTGCTCAAAAGGATGCTGCCGAGCGCGACGAACGTGAGATGTCGCCATTCCACACGATCCAGGCGTACACTCTGACCGCGCAATCGTGCGAGAGTCGTTAGCAGCAAACCGGCGATCGAGAATCGCACGCCGCCGAACAGCAGCGGCGGCAGGTGCTTCACGCCCACGGCAGTCACGAGATAGCTGGAACCCCACACGAGATAGACGATCGCGAGACACAGGGCGAGCTTTGCGGTTCGTGTGGCGAACAAGATAGGCGGGACTGGCGGCGTTCAGTTGCGCTCTATCGCCGTGCGATAGAGGGCGGCGGCCAGGAAAGCCAACAGCGCCAGGCCCAGCCAGCCGCCATACTGCATGGTTTCAGGCAATGCCAGCGCGTCGGGGCGCTCGCGGATCACGATCGCGCCGGCGATCACGATGCCCATGAGGGCCTCGCCCGTGATCATGCCAGCTGCGAACAGCATGCCCTTGCGGTGCAAACGATCGACTTCTGCTTCGGACTTGCCGCTGCCGAAGGTGCGGGCCACGAGATACGATAGCAAGCCGCCGACAAATATCGGTACGGACAATTCCAGCGGCAGGTAGATACCCACGGCAACGGCCAGTACGGGCGCGCGGAACTTCGAGCCGCGATGCTGCAAGATGACGTCCCAGACGATAATCGTCACGCCGATCAAAGCGCCGATCGCGATGGTTCCCCACGGCAGCGCGCCGCCGAACATGCCCTTGGCGACGGATGCCATCAACGTTGCCTGGGGTGCGAGCAGTGGGTTCGGATGCTCCACAGTCGGCACACCGCCGATCCCGTAGGCGCTGTCGAGCAGGTGCAGCACCGGGGCCATCACGAGTGCGCTGGTCGCGGCGCCGATTCCCAGCATGACCTGCTGTCGCCACGGTGTCGCACCGACGATGTACCCGCACTTGAGATCCTGCAGGTTGTCGCCACTGATGCACGCGGCGCAGCACACCACTGCACCGATCATGATCGCAGCGACGGGGCCGATCGTGGCATTCGGCCCCATGAGCAACAGCAGTACGAGCGCCGCAAACAGGATTGTACAGATCGTGATACCGGAGACCGGGTTGTTAGACGAGCCGACGAGCCCAGCCATGTAAGCCGATACGGAACAAAAGAGGAAGCCGGCGACCACCATGATGATGGTCATCGGCAAGCTGACGGCGATCGAGCCGACGATGTTCTGGTAGAGCAGCCACAATGGCAGGGTGAACAGCACCATGCCGAGCAAGACCCACTTCATGGGCAAATCCTGGTCTGTGTGCGGCACGACGCCAGTGCCTGGGCCCGCGCGAGCGACTGCAAGGCCACTCTTCACGCCCGACAGGATCGAACGCCGCAGGCTGATCAGAGCCCACAGTCCGCCGATCAGCATCGCCCCAACACCCAGGTAGCGGATCTCCTGCGACCAGATTGCATAGGCGGCGTCCTCTGCCGAGACACCCTGCAATGAGGCCGCCAACTGCGGGTTGCCATCCAGAAAGAACATGCTGTAGATCGGTATGGCCAAATTCCACGACAGCATGCCGCCCAACACCACCAGAGTTCCTACGTTGAGCCCGACAATGTAGCCGACACCTAACAAAGCAGGCGAAAGATTGGTGCCGAAAAAGCCGATGGCTTTGCCGAAGTAGGTGGCGGACGCCGCGGTATCCGGAAACAGCTTCAGACCGTTCGCGGCGCCCAACTTCGCGAAGCCACCGCCGAGCGCCGACCAGCCGAGAATTCTCAGGCCCGCGGCGGGATTTTCGCCCGTCTTCAGCACTTCCGCGGCCGCCTTGCCCTCCGGGAACGCCATCTTCTGTTCGACTACCAGCGAGCGGCGCAGTGGTACCGAGAACAGTACACCTAACAAGCCGCCCAGGCCGGCGATCGCCAAAACCCACCAGTAGTGCGACAGGAAATCGTTCCAGTACCCCAGAATGATCAGTGCCGGGATGGTAAAGATGACGCCGGACGCGATCGAGGAACCCGCTGAGGCACCGGTGGCAACGATGTTGTTCTCGAGAATGCCACCGCCGCCCATGAGCTTGAGTACCGCCATCGAGATGACTGCCGCTGGAATCGCGGAGGCAATGGTCATGCCGGCAAACAGTCCCAGGTAAGTGTTGGCTGCGGCGAGGATCATCGCCAGCAGCACCGCGAGCACTACTGCGCGCACCGTCAATTGCGGCGCTGGCCTTGTGTCGTGCATCGATCCCCCTTCTAGATATTGGGCTGCTGCGGGCGTGCGTTGCCCATCCAGTTGGCGAGCGGCCTCGATAGCAGCAGTAGCAGGATGCCCGCGCCACCGCCGACCAACGCCATTTGGAGGAACTGACCAGGCATGTCGCCGACCTCGGACGACCCGATGTGGCCGCCGAGGAGACCCGCGATGAGATTGCCGACCGCAGCGCCCAGAAACCACGTACCCATCATTTGTCCGACGTAGCGTTGCGGCGAGAGCTTGGTCACGTTCGACAGCCCGACTGGCGACAGACAAAGTTCACCAAAAGTGTGCAGTAGGTAGGTCAGCAGCATCCAGGTGGGGGCCACCTTGGAGCCAGTCGAAGCCGCCAGTTGCGCCGCAAACATCATGATGAGAAAACCGACACCCAACAAGACCAGACCGAGGCCAAATTTCGCTGGCGCCGAAGGATCGAGGTTGCGTCTGCCGAGCGCGACCCACAGCCAGGCGAAAAACGGTGCGAACACGATGATGAAGATCGGGTTGGCGGATTGGTACCAGGAAGCAGGATGCATGCCGTCCGGAAACAATCGGCCGAACCATGATCGATCGGTAAAGTCCTGCGTGAACAGATTGAACGTGGTAGCGGCTTGCTCGAAGCCTGCCCAGAAAACGGCCGCCGCGAGGAAAAACACGGCTATGACCGCGACGCGCTTGCGCTCGTAGGTGGTCAGATCGGCGAAGAACAGCACGTAGCCAAAGAACGCCACCGCGAGCGCGACCATCGCGGTGACGAAGCTTTGCGCGAGCGTCTGGATACTGACCGGTATCACACCTGCAAACAGCAAAGCGCCTAACAAGACAATCAACCCCCCCGCGACCAACACCACTCGCCAACTGCGGCTGCGCTCTCCGGTCGGGAGGTTCTGTGGTGCAAGGCCGGCGTGACCGAGATACTGCTCGGTGAACTTGTATTGCACGACGCCGATCAACATTGCGAGGCCGGCAAAGAAGAAGCCGACACGCCAGTTCCAGGCTTCGCCTAGCGTGCCGGCGATCAGCGGCGCGATGAACGCGCCGAGATTGATGCCCATGTAGAAGAT
>JAGRJB010000129.1 GCA_020442965.1 Pseudomonadales bacterium | reverse complement strand
CACTGCGGTCGCTCATAGCCGCGTGTCATTGGGGTAGGTTTCGAGGCGATTGGTGATTTTTGGAACTTGGCGACCCCCGAACTGCTCGCAGCTGTCGGTATTCGTAGCGCGATACGGCAAGCCTTGGTGTCCCGAGTGCGCCGCACCATCTTCGATTCGGGTGGTCTGTTCATACTGATTGAGCCATCGAAAGCTCCGGGTTGGAGTTTCAAGTACCGAGTGTCTGGACGCGAAAAGCTGATCTCATTCGGCGTGTACCCCAAGGCAAGCATGGCCATTGCGCGTGAGCGGCGAGCCGATGCCGCCGCCAGCTCGGCCATGGTCGCGAGCCGTGGACTCGCAGTCGACCCACGCTACTTTGCGCGACAATGACGAGTCCACGGCTTGCGGCCGCGACCGGATCTCTTTGCTTGTCGACGCACTGGAGAAAGAAGGCTGGTGCCATTGATGCGTACGGAGGAAGGCTCGGCTTCTATCGTCCATCCGGCGGGATGCATCGTACCAGTCGTTCTTCTAGGTGTGCGTGTTTACGCTGAACCTCATTGTTGAGTCCTAGCAAATGTGGAGGTCTGTATTTCTCGACATGTTCCAATATGCGCTTTATCGTTCGTACCGCTATCAGTTACGTCGCAATCTTGATTTTCCCGTGTCAGGCGCAGCGTTCGGATGGTGGATTTACTACTCGGTGGTATTTATCCCAATTCTTGTGACTACTCTGGGTGCGGTGCAGGTTTCCTCTTCGCGCTTTTCTATACACAACGAATTTTCGATCGGATTGGCAGGAGGGATGTGGCTACTGGCACTAGTCAATGTTGCCTATTTTCGCTGGGTGCGTAATGAACGTTACCTAAGTCTTCCCAGGAAGTTCGAATCAGAATCTGAGACCGTGCAGCGGATGTGAGCTTTGGTGTTCTGGGCGTGGTTCGCATTCGTGCCTATTGAGTATGCGCTGGTCATCTGGATTGGAAAGTTCTTGAGCCAATCTCGCGTTTGCACTAAGGCCGGCCACTTGATCCACTCAGCTGACGCCGTTAGTTGAATACCGAGCCATTGGCGGCTTGCGATGTACGGCATCGCCCATTCGAGTTGCGAAGACCTGCTGCTGTACGGTATATTACCGTACATTAGGCAATCTGGAGCCAGCCCATGACTGCTACAGCGCGTTTGGACCTGCGTTTGTCCGCTCGGGACCGCCAGAGAATTGATCGCGCCGCATCCCTGGCGGGGTTGCCGCTCGCGACTTTTGTACGCATCGCGGTACTGCGCGAGGCCGACAGAACGGTCGCGGCCGAATCGGCAGTGGCACTGTCGCCGGCCGAATCAAAGCGGTTTCTGGCAGCGCTCGCGAAACCATTCGTGCCCAACGCGGCACTGCGGCGGGCGTTAAAGAAAGGTGAGGATCTCGGCGTCTGAGATGACGCTCGCGGTACAGGAACTCGATCCCAAACGGCACGATCGCGCCGGGTTCGATTGCGGCGTCGAGGTTCTCAACCGATATCTCAGCCGACTCGCGGCACAACATCGCGCCAAGGGCATTGCGACGACGTTCGTGTTGATCGATCTTAAACAGCCGGCTCAGATTCAGGGCTACTACGCATTGAGCGCTGCCACCATTGAGCTCGAGCGGCTAACGGATGCTGATCGCAAAGGATTGCCGGACTATCCGATCCCCGCGGTACGCATTGGGAGACTGGCAGGCTCGTTAGTCGCACGTGGGCAGGGCGTCGGTGCGTTACTGCTGCAGAATGCCATCAAGCGGATCTTGCTGGCGCGCGGCACGCTGGGCGTCTATGCGGTGGTGGTCGAAGCCAAAGACGACCCAGTGGAAGCGTTCTATCGCAAGTACGGCTTTCGCCGGTCTGATTCGCAGTCTCGGCAATTGTATTTGCCACTAGGCGCCGGCTGAGCCGCGTCACGATTCGCCAACGAAGTCAGCGCTGCGACGCCCAAATTAGCACTTCAGTTCGCGACAGTTCGCTCCGGTCCGCCTGCAGCCGCGTATTGCCGGGGTTCGCTGCTGTTGGGGTAGCTCAATATCTAGATCGCGAATAGTGGAATAAAATCAAGTTCTTAAGCGTCCAGTGTGACTGCCGCCCTCTCCGCCACTTACCCTTCCACCGCGGTCCGCCCGGGTTCGCGAAGTGGCACGAACCTCGAGAATCCGGTAGCTTTACGACGAAACTTGAGTTTGCCGACGTTC
>JAGRJB010000128.1 GCA_020442965.1 Pseudomonadales bacterium | reverse complement strand
CAGTGCCGCTACCGCTGGTTTCAGAATCGCTACCGCTGGTTCCAGTGCCGCTACCGCTGGTTTCAGAGTCGCTACCGCAGGTTCCAGTGTCGCGGTTGGCGGTTCTGATGCCACAGGCTCACGTCGTTCCCGCGGTGACTGACCAGATGCCACAAGCTCTGGAAAGCCGGGCGAATATACCGAAGACGCAGGTGCCATCCGATACTCCTGCGGCTGCGCCCGCCGCGATGGGCGTCGCGCCCGCCGCGCTCTCCGCGCCCGCCGCGCTCTCCGCGCCCGCCGCGATGAGCGTTGCGCCAAATCCGGCTTCCCTGGCTATTCCGCCGCCTGGAGAAGGGGTACCCGTTGGCAATCGAGCAGCAGGGCGCACCAAGCCAGTTGGCGATACGCCGTCGCCGACGCGTGCGACGACTGCATTGGGTCAAGGTCTGCCACCAGGCAATCTCGTAACGCCATCGTCGAACGATAAGTCACGAAGCGCGACGGGTGAGCGGCCGGTTGAAGCCGGTCAAGGAGACGACACAACGGTCGAGCTTGGGAGTGGTATTGCCATCTCACTCAACGGTGGCGACCGCACATCGTATGCGCTGGTGCGTCACGCCGCCGTCACGTTGTTTCAGCCGGTCGGAACGCCCCCTTGGTCTGATGAACTTGCGAGCCGTGTCGCGCTGCTGGTGAGATCCGCCAAGCAGTCCGCAACGCTGACATTGAGCCCCGAGGATCTCGGACCTGTCGAGGTGCGCATCAGCGTTCGCGAGAGCGATGCGAGCGTCACTTTCGTCGCTGCCAACGCCGATGCGCGCGCTGCGCTGGAGCAGGCTATGCCGAGGTTGCGTGACATGCTCGCAGCGCAGGGTCTGTCGTTAGCCGATAGCGCCGTGTTTGGGGATTCGCAACGCAGCTTCAAGCATCCGCAATCGCACGGGCAGAGCGATGGCGGTCTCCCAAAGCCGACCATCGACGCTGGCCTCGGTGAGCGGCAAAAGTCTGCTTCTCCCGGCGAGGCGCTACTCGACCTGTACGCCTGATCGCCGGCCAGCCGGCAAGCGCCAAAAAGTCGACGGGTTGTGACCACTGATCCAATCGACTGCGTGAGGGCCGTCACATCGTTCGACTGGCATGCGTGTTGCAACTGACTCTCCGTCGACCGTCGCAATACAGCAAGAGGATCTCCCATGGCCGCAGCCGCCGCATCATCGACCGCCACTGCCAAGGACGCAGCCGCTGAAACTGAGTCCAAACCCAGTAGCAAGCGCGGCCTGATCATTGGCATCGCCGCAGTACTGGTTCTGGGCGGCGGCGCAGCGGCATTCTTTCTGACGCGCGGTGACAAGGAGCACACGGCGGCCAAAGCTGAACCGCCGGCCCCTGCGAAGTACTTACCCCTGGACCCGCCCTTCGTCGTGAATTTCCAAGGCGACGAAGGTGCGAAGTTCCTGCAGGTCGCCATGCAACTGATGACGCGCGATGCCGAAGTCGAGGCACTGCTGAAAGAGCACGATCCACAAATTCGTAACGATCTTCTCCTGCTGCTCAGCGCGCAGAGCGCGACGACCCTGCGAACCAGCGAAGGCAAAGAAAAGCTCCGGGCGCAATGTCTGGAGGCAGTGCGTTCGATCGTGAAAGCGGTTGGCGGGGCGCCGGAAAAGCTCGAAGCGCTCTATTTCACCAGCTTCGTGATGCAGTAAGGAACGTAGACATGAATGCCAAAGCGCAAGAGACGGCCGAACGCGCGGAATTCGAGCAGATGGAAGCCGCACCTGTCGTCAAAGACGCCTCGCCTGATGTCAATCTGGAGGTCATTCTCGACGTGCCGGTGACGCTGTCGATGGAAGTGGGCCGTACGCGAATACCCATACGCAACCTGCTGCAGCTCAATCAGGGATCGGTCGTGGAGTTCGATCGTGCCGCCGGCGAAGCGCTCGATGTCTTCGTCAACGGCACGCTGGTTGCGCACGGCGAGGTCGTCGTTGTGAACGAGAAGTTCGGCATTCGGATCACCGACGTGGTGAGTCCCGCCGAGCGAATCCGCAAGCTGAAATAGCGCGCAGCCGTGCATCGGTCCCGCTCCAGCTCGATTCTGGCGATCTTGCTCGCTCCATGCGCTGCCGTGTTGTTACCAGCGGCGCACGCCGCCGACCGTAAGTTCGCCGCGCCGTCGCTGGAGGGTGCGACTGCTTCGGGAGCTGGCAGCTTGCTCGAAGTCACTTTGTCGCTCGCGGTCGTACTGGCGGTTGTCTTCGCGATCGCCTGGCTGGCGCGGCGCGCACGCGCTCTGGGCGGTCGGGGGCGACGGCAAATCGAAGTCCTTGACGATCTGCCACTGGGCGTCAAGGAACGTGCCGTGCTGATCAGAGTCGGCCGAGCCACGCTATTGATCGGCGTAGCTCCGGGACACACGCAAACGCTGCATACGTTCGCCCCGGACGAAGCGCCAGACAGCGCTGCAGACGGCAAATCGATAGGCACAGACAAGTCGGCGCCTGGCGTGCCTGGCTTTGCGGAGCTACTGCGCCGGAGTCTCGGTCGATGAGACGCTGGCCCGCAAATCGCAATCTGTGGATTCTGGTGGCTATGCTGTTGTTACCCGCGGGCGCGGCAATGGCCGCATCGGGTCTGCCGGCTGTGACGGTTGAAACGAGCGCCGCAGGTGGTCAGACATACTCGCTGACCATTCAAATCCTGATATTGATGACGGCGCTCACATTGCTGCCATCGATCGTACTGATGATGACCGCGTTTACGCGGATCGTGATCGTACTCGCGATCCTGCGTCAGGCTATCGGTGCCGGACAGACTCCCCCAAACCAAGTGTTAGTGGGCCTCGCATTGTTTCTCACGCTGTTCGTCATGGCGCCTGTCATCGATCGAATCAACGTCGAAGCCGTGCAGCCTTACATGGCAGAGAAGATCGAAACGGTCGAGGCGTTACAGCTTGCCGTCGCGCCGCTCAAGCACTTCATGCTGGAACAAACGCGCGAGCAGGACATCGCCACGTTCGCGCGCATCGCGGGTTCACCGGGCTTCGACAAGCCAGAGGACGTACCACTCAGTATCCTGGTGCCGGCGTTCGCGACCAGTGAACTCAAGACAGCGTTTCTAATCGGCTTCCTGCTCTTCATTCCCTTCGTAATCATCGATCTGGTCGTCGCCAGCGTGCTGATGTCGATGGGCATGATGATGCTGTCGCCGGTGCTGATCTCCCTGCCTTTCAAGATCATGCTGTTCGTGCTGATCGACGGGTGGACGCTCGTCATGGGTACGCTTGCCGAGAGTTTCCTGCGATGACGCCCGAGACCGTACTCAATATCGGCCGCCACGCGCTGGAAATGACGATCATGCTGGCGGCGCCTCTGCTGCTGGTCGCGTTGGCAGTCGGCTTGTTGGTGGGTCTGTTCCAGGCCGCCACGCAAATCAATGAGATGACGTTGTCGTTCATTCCCAAACTCATGGCAATGGCGGCGGTTCTGCTGTTAGCAGGCCCGTGGATGCTGCGGCAGATGATCAGCTACACCCGTGAGCTGATCCAGTCGATTCCTGGCTATATCAACTGAGTTGACGCGAGCCATGCTGCAAATTCAGATGGGTCAACTCGAAGCCTGGCTGGCACAAGCGTTCTGGCCGTTCGTCCGCATTGGCGCATGCTTCATGATTGCGCCGATCTTCGCGGCGCGTTACGTGCCGGCGCGCGTTCGCGTGGCGCTGACTCTCGCGATGACGCTGTTGGTCGCGCCACTCGTCCGCGCCCCGACAGCCAGCCCGTTCAGTGCGGCAGGTGTCGTTATCACGGCACAACAATTGCTGATCGGGCTGACGCTGGGATTCGTTCTGCAGCTCGTCTTCGACGCACTGACACTTGGTGGTCAGGTGTTAGCCAATAGTATGGGGCTGTCTTTTGCGTTGAACCAAGATCCACTGCGCGGCACTGGGACGCCGGCGATCGGGCAGTTCTATACCATCCTGGTGACGATGACCTTTCTCGCATTGGGCGGTCATCTGGCGCTGATCGAAATACTGGTGCACGGCTTTCAGACCCTGCCACTTGCTGCGACGGGCCTCGATCGGCAAACGCTGTGGAGCGTCGTCGTGTGGGGTGGCAATCTGTTCAGCGGCGCTGTCACGGTGGCGTTGCCGGGAGTTGCCGCGCTACTGATCGTGAATCTGTCGTTCGGGGTCATGAGCCGCGCCGCGCCATCGTTCAACTTGTTCGCAGTCGGCTTTCCGGTATCACTCGTGCTGGGGCTCGTCATCCTGCTGGTCGGGCTACCTCAGATGCAGGCGAGCTTCCTCGAGTTGTTACAGCGCGGCTTTGCCTTCACCCGCGACATTTCGCAGTTGACGCAGCGGTGATGTGTGGCTGAAAGCGATGGCCAGGAACGAACCGAGCGTCCGACACCAAAACGTCTGGAGGAGGCGCGCAAGCGCGGTCAAGTGCCGCGTTCCGTCGATCTGTCGAGCGCCGGCGTGATGATCGCCGCCGCCATCACTCTGTACATGTTGGGTGACTCGTTAGGATCGCGCATGGCGGGGATGATGCGTGATGGACTCGTGATCGCGGGTGCGGAAAGCGTTGATCCTGACCGATTGACAACGCTGCTGTCGCAATCGTTCGCGGCTGCTCTGTGGGCGGTCGCGCCCGTGTTCCTGGCCACGATGGTGGCTGCTCTGTCGACGCCGCTGCTGATCGGTGGTTGGAACTTCTCGGTAGAAGCCCTTGCGCCGAAGTTCGAACGACTCGATCCGGTGGCCGGAATCGGCCGAATGTTTTCTTCGCGTACGCTGGTCGAGCTGGGCAAGGGTATAGCCAAGCTCTCACTGGTTGGACTGATCGCCTACTTCCTGTTGCGGAGCGACCTGGCGGCGCTGTTGTCGCTCGGCAGCGTCGCCACCTCCGCAGGGATCGTCGCGGCGGGGGGGCTGTGCGCCAAGGCCTTGCTGACGTTGGTCTGTGCGCTCGCGATGATCGCGGCCATCGACGTGCCCTACCAACTGTGGCGGCACAGCACTGAATTGAAAATGTCTCGCGATGAGATTCGTCGCGAGATGAGAGAGTCGGAAGGATCGCCCGAGATCAAGGGGCGCATCCGCAGTTTGCAACAGGCGATGGCGCGCAATCGCATGATGCAGGATGTTCCTCTGGCCGATGTAGTGGTCACCAACCCGACCCACTACGCCGTAGCGCTGCGCTACGACGATTCCAGAATGCGCGCCCCGATCGTCGTGGCGAAAGGCGTCGACCTTGTTGCCGCTCGCATACGCGAACTGGCGACCGAGCATGGCGTGCCTTTGGTCGCAGCGCCGCCGCTCGCGCGCGCCTTGCACGGTTCGGTCGACATCGGCGGCGAGGTGCCGGCCGATCTCTATGTGGTCGTTGCTCAAGTGCTGACCTACGTCTACCAGGTGCGTGCCGCCCGCGATAGCGGTAACACACCACCAACGCCACCGGTGCTCACGTGACGCCGCGTCAATTCCTCACGTCCGGGCTGGGCGCCCCGATCGTCTTGCTGTCGATCCTGGCAATGATGATCGTGCCACTGCCTGCATTTGCCCTCGACGTACTGTTCACGTTCAACATCGCGCTGTCGCTCGTCATTCTCGTATCAGTATTCAACGTCCGCCGGCCACTCGACTTCGCGATCTTCCCAACGGTACTGCTGTTAGTGACCTTGCTGCGCCTCGCTTTGAACGTCGCCTCGACGCGCGTTGTGTTGCTGCGCGGACACGAGGGTTCCGGCGCCGCGGGCCATGTGATCGCGTCGTTTGGTGAATTCGTGATCGGCGGGAATTATGCGGTGGGTGCCGTGGTGTTCATCATCTTGACGATCATCAATTTCGTCGTGGTCACCAAAGGCGCGGGTCGTGTGTCAGAGGTCAGCGCGCGTTTTACGCTCGACGCGATGCCCGGCAAACAGATGGCGATCGATGCCGACGTTGGCGCCGGCGTGATCACGCAGGATGAAGCGCGCTTGCGGCGTGCGGAAGTACGCGCGGAAGCGGATTTCTATGGTTCGATGGACGGCGCCAGCAAGTTCGTTCGTGGCGATGCGATCGCCGGAATTCTGGTGCTGATGATCAACCTGATCGGCGGACTCGCAATTGGCGTCGGCATGCATTCGCTACCATTCGGCGAGGCTGCCCGCATCTATACGCTGTTGACGATCGGCGACGGGTTGGTCGCGCAGATTCCCGGACTGCTGTTGTCAGTCGCGGTGGCGATTCTCGTGACTCGTCTGTCGCGCGATCAGGACATGGGCGGCGAACTGTCGCGCCAGCTGTTCGGACAGACACGGCCACTGGCGATTGTGGCTGCGGTACTCGGCGTACTGGGCGTAATTCCCGGCATGCCCAACGTGGCGTTCATCACGATGGCCGTCGTTTGTGGCCTGGGTGCCTGGTGGGTAGGCCAGCGTTCGGCCGCTGCGATACCCGAGCCGGTGGTGGAACCGGAAGTCTTGCCGGCCGCGCCTGAATCAAAGGAGCTTACCTGGGACGATGTGCGGCCGGTGGATCCGCTGGCGCTCGAGGTGGGCTACCGACTGGTGCCGTTGGTCGATCGAACTCAGGGCGGCGACCTGCTGGCGCGCATTCGCGGGGTACGTCGCAAGCTCTCGCAGGACCTCGGCTTTCTGGTGCAGGCGGTGCACATTCGCGACAACCTCGAACTCGGGCCGAACGCCTATCGAATCAATCTCGCCGGTGTTCCGATCGGCGAGGGGGTTGTCTATCCAGAGCGTGAACTCGCCATCAATCCGGGCAGGGTGTTGGGCGCATTGCAGGGAATCGCGACGCGCGATCCCACGTTCGGTATGGACGCGACCTGGATCGACACGGGTTTGCGCGAGCACGCGCAGTCGCTGGGCTACACGGTCGTGGACGCCAGCACAGTGGTTGCTACCCATCTATCCAATCTGATGCTCACGCACGCGCACGAGTTGTTTGGCCACGAGGAGGCGGAGCAATTGCTCAAGACGCTCGCAAAATCCGCGCCGAAACTCGTGGAGGACCTGGTGCCGAAAGTTCTGCCGCTCGCTGTCATCGTGCGCGTCATGCAGGGCTTGCTCGCCGAGCGTGTGCCCGTGCGCAATTCGCGCGCAGTCCTCGAGGCGCTGGCGGAAGCAGCGCCACGCACGCAGGACCCACAATTGTTGATCGCGCAGGTGCGCGTAGCACTCGGCAGGCAGATCGTGCAGGACATCGCCGGGCTCGGAGAAGAGCTGCCGGTGATCACCCTCGATCCGGAGCTCGAACGATTGCTGTCGAATTCCCTGGCCGGAAATGCGACGACGACACCGGGTCTTGAGCCTGGGTTGGCAGAGCGCTTGCAACAGAGTCTGGTGGATGCGGCGCAGCGTCAGGAACGTGGCGGTCAGCCGGCGGTGCTACTGACGCCGCCGAACCTGCGAGCGACGCTGTCGCGCTTCCTGCGGGTGACGGTACCGAGTCTGTACGTGCTCGCCTGGAACGAGATTCCCGAGACGCGAAAGGTGCGGCTGGTTACCGCTGTCGGACGCTGATTTTACTGGAGCGATGGAGCTATGAAGATTCGTCATTATCGTGCGGCTGATATGCGCAGTGCGCTGGTGCAGGTTCGTGACGCCATGGGGCCAGACGCCATCATTCTGTCGTCGCGGCGCACCGGCAATGAGGTCGAAGTGGTCGCCGGGCTCGATGCGGTGCGCGGCGCACCGGTCGATAGCACAAGAGTCAGCCCGCCGGGC
>JAGRJB010000127.1 GCA_020442965.1 Pseudomonadales bacterium | reverse complement strand
GCCAGATTGTTGATGTTCACCTCGACCAGATCGGTCCAACGGTTTTGCGGCGCGAATTCCTCGAGGTAAATCGCCGTTGCCACACGGATCGGGAACGACAGCAGCAAAGTGAGCGACAACATCAGCAGCGAACCCATCACGGCGCCCCAGACACCGGCGTTTTCCGGATCGCGTGAATCGCCCGTTGAGAGAAAGGTTCGATTGAACTTGAGCTCAAGTGCGCCGCGCTCGGCAAGCTGGTCGAACCACGCGAGCTGCTGATCCGACAGTGGCCGCAGTGCTTCTGGCAAGCGACGATCGATCTTCGCTTTGCGCAGCAAATCGACGGCATCGCTGGCGGTTACCCACAGCGTATCGTTAGTGCCGATGAGATCCGGGTTCGCCAGCACGCGACGCTGCAGGACAAACGGCGCGCTCGAGCTCAACAGCCGCGACAATGCACGTCGTGCGCTACGGCCCTTGACATCCGGAAAGACTCTGACCAGTGCCTCCCGCAGTACCGCAGCGTAGTCCGCCAACGCCAGGTCCTCCGCCTTGCGCGTTCCCGCTGGATCGATGATCGCCGGGTCGTAGAATACATCGATCTTGATCTGTGCTTGCTGAAAGGCACCGATACCGCGGGAGAAAACCGTGACGAACAAAAAAACCACAAAGACCACACCCAGCAGTACCGCCGCTGCGCCGTAGAAGCGGAAGCGTCGTTCAGCCCAGTATCGTCGTCGCAAGCTCTTCGCCACGATGGTCTGTGTCTCGTGAGCGGTACGGATACGCGGCGCGCGCCTGACCGGTGCGTCACTCATATTGTTCCCGGTATTTCCTGACGATATGCAGCGCCAGAACATTGAGTGCGAGCGTCGCGACGAAGAGCACGAGTCCGAGCGCAAATGCGGCGAGCGTTTTCGGGCTGTCGAACTCCTGATCACCCACGAGCAAGGTGACGATCTGCACCGTCACCGTGGTCACAGCCTCGAGCGGATTGGCGGTCAGGTTCGCTGCCAGGCCAGCCGCCATCACCACGATCATGGTTTCGCCAATGGCGCGCGACACCGCTAACAACACACCTCCAACGATGCCAGGCAATGCCGCCCGAAAAATGACTTGTCGGATGGTCTCCGACTTGGTGGCGCCCAACGCGTAGGCGCCATCACGCAAGCTCTGCGGCACCGCTGTGATCATGTCATCCGCCAGCGACGACACGAATGGGATGATCATGATCCCCATCACGAGTCCGGCGGCGAGCGCGCTCTCGGACGCCACCGTCAGACCAACGCTTTCGCCCCAACCGCGCAGCGCCGGTCCGACCGTAATCGCCGCGAAGAAGCCGTACACCACCGTCGGCACACCCGCGAGGATCTCAAGCAGCGGTTTGGTCCAGGAGCGGAATTTCGGATGCGCATACTCGGCGAGATACACCGCCGAGAACAGCCCGGTTGGAACGGCGACTACCATCGCGATCGCCGAGATCAAGAGCGTGCCTGCGAAGAGTGGCACCGCGCCAAACGTACCGGACGAACCGACTTGGTCCGCACGAATCGCCGTTTGTGGGCTCCAGATGGTGCCGGTCAGGAACTCCCACGGCGACACCTGCGAGAAAAATCGCAGCGCTTCGAATAGTACCGAGGCCACGATCCCGATCGTCGTGAATACGGCGAGCGTCGAGCAGCCGAACAACAGCCACAGCATTACGCGCTCCACTTGATTGCGAGCGCGCAGTTCGGGCACGATGCGTCGGCGCGCAAAGATGATCGCCAGTACGCCGATCGCCAGCGCCAGAGCGGTTAGTGCGATGCGGCTGATCGACTGCAAATGCACGTACTCGGCCGCAGCCGCAGCAGAACTCTGATCGACAGAACTCGCCGGGACATTGCCGGCCACGACGTTGCGCACGTCGTTCAGCACCAGCGAAAATTCGGCGGGGGGCAGCGAGCGCAGGGGCTCCGGCAAATGGGCCGTCACGAGCTGCACGAGGATGTTGTCCTGAAAGGCGAGCCATAGGCCGATGACAACCAAGGCAGGCAACGCGCACCATGCCGCAGTGAGTAATCCGTAGTGCCCGGGGAGCGAATGCAAGCTGCGGATGCCCGCTTTGCCCCCGACCGCCGCCAGCGAACGGCTCTTGCCGATCCAGAAAGCCACCAGCGACAGACCCAACAGCGACACAAGCAGCGCGAGAGGTTTCATGTCGATAGACCTGACAACTGATCCAAGCTACAGCTTGGCGGGCAAAGGCGTGAGTGCACGTGCATCCGCCTGAACACGAGCGCGCTCCGCGGCCGGCAAAGACACCAAGCCTTTATCCGCCAGATAGCCTTCGTCACCGAGCGCCCGATTGCTCGTGAATTCAGCAATGTACTGCCGCAGCCCGGGTATCACGTTCGCATGCGCCTTCTTGACATAGATATACAACGCACGTGCACCGGGATATTTGCCAGCAGCAATGCTGTCGTAAGTCGGTACGACACCTTCGATGACGGAGCCGTGAATCTTGTCGAGATTCTGCTCCAGAAAGCTGTAGCCGAATATGCCGAGCGCACGCGGATTGACGTTCAGCTTCTGGACGATCAGATTGTCGTTTTCACCGGCCTCGACGTACGCGCCATCTTCACGAATGGCATGGCACACGGCCCTGAATCCGCCTGCATCGGTCTTCTTGCGCGCCGCGAGTTCACGAAATGTCTCGCACCCAGGCTCCAGCACGAGTTCGGCAAATGCATCGCGGGTGCCAGACGTGGGCGGGGGGCCCAACACCTCGATTCGATCCGCCGGCAGACTCGGCTCGATGTCACGCCAGGTCTGATATGGGTTCGGCACTAACTTGCGGCCGCCCGCCGGATCCGGCACCAGTTTGGCGAGTGCCAGAAACAGGTCGCGTCGAGTGATCTTGAACACAGGCGCCACGTTTGCGTTGACCAGCACAATACCGTCGAAACCAATCTTGATCTCGACGACATCCTTGACTCCGTTCGCGGCGCAGTGATCGAGTTCGCTTTGTTTGATACGGCGTGACGCCGTGACAATGTCCGGATCGCTGACACCGACACCACTGCAGAAAAGCTTGATGCCGCCGCCGGTACCCGTCTGCTCCACTTTGGGTGTCTTGAACTTGCGTTGCGAACGACCAAAGTTCTCCGCGACAGCCGTCGCAAACGGATAAACCGTCGACGATCCAACGACCGACACGTAGTCCCGCGATGCCTGCGCCTGTGCGCTGACACCCGCTGCTGCGAGCACAAGGCCGAGAATGGCCGGCGCAACGTAGTGGAGAGCCCGCAGGTCAATGGTCATTCAGATAGCTCCCCCTGGTTTCATCGTAGCTCAGTGCGCCCGGCAATGGTTTACCGCCCCAATGTGACAGTGCCGTGACAACCGTGCCCGAGACGACCGTTATCCGCTGCGTGTATGACAATTTTATTCATATATTTCATTCATTTAGAACTTAAAGTTGAAGTCTACTTGTAAGCTCTTATAGGCTCGATTGCTCACGTCGCGGACAACCGTGGCGTTTGGATTTGAGGGTTTGGGTGTCGGCAGCGTCACATTGCCAGGTACGTCATTGTTCACGTTGTTCAGAAACAGACTGCCGTTCACCGTCCAGTTTCTCGCCAGCACATAGCCACCCTTCAACACGAAGCCATCCGCATCGGTGAGGCCACCTCCAAAATCCGAGTCGATGAACTGCCCGAAAAGCGCGTCCTTTTCGATACTCTGATAGAGCGCACCGATCTCCCAGTCGCCGATGGCCGAGGTGCCACCATACTGAAATCCCAATGCATAGGCGGTATTTAGCTTCTTGCCCGCGACGGGATTGCGCTCGGCCGCGGTATTCTGCGCCAAATCGACATAGGCGCGTAGCCGGCGTCCACGCACGGCGGTGGTGAGATCGGCTGACAACTCAACAATGTTGTAGTCGTTCAGTAAACAACTGGCGATCGTTTTGCGACACACAGTCGAACTTGTCGTGGTTGTATTACCGAATGAGCTACCTCCAAACAGTGGATCGTAGCCTTCAACCGCACCGAAATCGAGGTAGGTCCCCACCAATGCCAATCGTACGTCGGTGCCAACGTCGCCCTGCCAGCCAAACTGCCCGCCGAGCAGATTGGAATCAGCACTGATGCCGGCGCTCGGGTTGCTCGGCGACAGCGCACGTTCGGTTAGCCAGTG
>JAGRJB010000126.1 GCA_020442965.1 Pseudomonadales bacterium | reverse complement strand
AAGGCAGCTTAGTACAGTTGTCTGCGATGACAGACTACTGGAGACAAATGGAGCGATCTCTCAGGGAACAATCTTGCGGGCGAATTTCTTGAAATTGCAGATATGGCCGGCAATCGCGATGCCATCGAAGCGATCCAGATCATTGAACCTGTGGGTGATCAGTGAAAAGGACTTGGCCTTCTCCAGACCGTCGCACTTTGCCGTAAATTCCATCGTGAACGGCCGGCCACGATCGTCTTTGACTTCGAGTGTATGGTCGTTGATATAGCGGAATGACACTATCTGAGTGAGGTCTGCGGATTGCACCAGCGTGTCCTCAGCGGCCGGTGCAATTTCGACTGATCGTCGGGCGTCCTGCTTGTTGACCAGTTGCGCACCGGCGACGACCAAGCCGCAGACAGCCAGAATGGCGATGGCGGCGACTACTCGATTGAGTGCGTTCACTGTGGTTGCCGATCCGTCGACCACGATGGATGGTTAGTGATGTGACTGAGTCGCGGGCGGGCGACTCAGCCCGCTTTCGCGATTCATCGCTCTTTGCTTGCGGCGGCGGCACGTGCGCGCGGCGGTGCGGCGCTCGGCGCGAAGCTGCGAAAACTGCACTGATCGCCATTCACCAGGACTGAGCTGAATCGATCGAGTGCCCCACCGGGTTCGGTGACAAAACCGATGCGTTCGGCGAAGCGCAGTTCGGGGCAGGGGCCGAAGAATGTCGCGTAGAACCATTTGTTGTTCAATCCTTGCACGAACATGCCCTTGTCGCCGTCCGATTGCCAGTCCTGGATTCCGCCCAATGCCGCGAACGTGATCTCGGCGCGTCGTTCGGGCTGATTGGCATGCGCGGTCGTCAAAGTCAGTAGCGCCACGGAGCCGGCTGCGGCGATCATCCAGTTGTTGAGCTGGCGCTTAAGTATCTGGGGTTGCACAAATTTCTCCTTGAGTTGGCTGCGGTTGCGTTTGAGAGATGCGAATCCAAAGTGCTGGTCACTGCGCTTGTGACGTCAACTATCGACTCGCGGAATACCAGCGCTATGTCAGCGACGCGCCTGCCGATTTCAAATGAAATGTTAAGAGGCTCGGCCGCGCAGCGCCTCGTCGCTATGATCAGCGTTTGCGCAAGTTGCGCGTGTGCTAGGAGCCGACGTGGCAAGCGACCTGCGATCGGACGAATCTGAGCAGCAAGTTCATCCAGACGACAGCCGCCCGCGCAGATGGGGATGGATCGTGGTCATCGCGCTCACTGGACTTGCGGTTGGTGGTTGGTATCTGCTGCGCGGCAATGACACAGCTTCGCAGGGCCGCGGGCGCCCGGCCGCAACGGTTGGCATTGCCACAGCAACCGCGGCAAATATACCCGTCATACTGACAGCGGTCGGAACAGTTCAACCGATCGTGAATGCGACCGTGCGCTCGCAAGTCGCGGGGACACTGGTAAGTGTCGCCTTCACCGAGGGCCAACAGGTGAAACAAGGCCAGACCCTGGCACTGGTGGACCCGCGACCATTCCATCTCGCGGTTGCGCAGGCCGAGGCGAATCTGTTGCGTGATCAGGCGCAGCTCGCGGCCGCCAAAGTCGATCTGCAACGCTATCAGGGGCTGCTCGCACAGGATTCGATTGCGCGCCAACAGGTCGATGCACAGGCAGCTCTCGTTGGCCAGCTGGAAGGCGCGGTTGCGGCCGACCGCGCCGCTGTGGGCACTGCAAAACTCAATCTCAGCTACACCGACATCAAGGCGCCTGTGTCAGGTACCATCGGATTACGGCAGGTGGATCTGGGCGATTACGTAACGACTGCTGATGCCAATGGCATCGCTACGATCACACAACAATCGCCAATCGATGTGGCGTTCTCGCTGCCACAGGCCGAGCTAATGACTATCAAACGGAAGTTGGCAACCGGCGCGGTCTTGTCGTGTACCGCGCGCGACCAGTTCGACCAGACCGCGCTGGCTGAAGGGCGCTTTCTGACGCTCGACAATCAGATCGATCCGACCAGTGGCACGGTCAAGGCCAAGGCGCGCTTCGACAACGCCGATGGTGCGCTGTTTCCGAATCAGTTTGTCAACATTGCGCTGCTCGTCGACACGTTGCGAGACGTAGTCGCCGTGCCCGTGAGCGCTGTCCGCCATGGCGTACAAGGCGATTTCGTCTTCGTACTGCAGCCTGACAAGACGGCAAAGCTGCAACTCGTTAGAACGGGACCGTCGGATGGTAGCAAGGTGGCGGTACTCAGTGGCTTGAAATCAGGCCACCAGGTCATTACAGAAGGTGCGGATGGTTTGGACGACGGCTCCCGCGTCAGCCTGCCGGGGGATGCGCGGCCAGCCGGTGGCGCAGCCTCCGCAGCGAATGGTCAGGGTCGAAGGCGAGCGCAACCGTGAATCAGTCCCGGCCGTTTATTCTGCGGCCAGTTGCGACGACGCTGTTCATGCTCGCGCTGTTCCTCGCGGGCGCCGTGGCGTACCGCTTCCTGCCACTGTCGGCGCTCCCCGAAGTCGACTATCCCACCATCCAGGTGAGCACGCTCTATCCCGGAGCGAGTCCAGATGTGATCGCCGCGACCGTCACGGCACCGCTCGAGCGTCAGTTCGGCCAAATGACTGGCCTTAAACGCATGTCGTCCGCGTCCTCCGCAGGTGCGTCAACAATAGTGCTGCAATTTGATCTCAATCTGCTGCTCGATGTGGCCGAGCAGGAAGTACAGGCCGCGATCAATGCGGCCAGTACTTTGTTGCCATCGAATCTGCCGGCGCCGCCGATCTATGCCAAAGTCAATCCGGCAGATGCTCCGATACTGACGCTCGGTGTCACGTCGAAGACCCGCACGCTGGCGGATATTCAGGGAATAGTCGAACAGCGTCTCGCCAATCGTTTATCGCAGATATCCGGTGTTGGTCTCGTGACGCTGTCAGGCGGACAGCGACCAGCGGTGCGCATTCAGGCGAATGTTAGCAAGCTGGCGTCTCTCGGCCTGTCGCTCGATTCGCTGAGCAGCGCGATCGCAGTGGCCAATGTCAATGGCGCCAAGGGCAGTTTTGACGGTGCCACCCGCTCCTGGAGCATCGACGCTAACGACCAACTCATCAGCGCGCAGGACTACCGTGAGCTGATCGTCGCCTTCCGTGATCAGAATCCAGTGCGTCTGGCAGATGTTGCAGAGGTCGTGGAGTCGTCGGAGAACGTACGGCTTGGCGCCTGGATGAATCGCGAGCCTGCAATCGTCGTTGACGTGCAGCGTCAACCCGGCGCGAACGTCATCACGACCGTCGATGCGATCAAGAGCACGCTCGGCGAGCTCACACAGCAGTTGCCCGCCGACGTGCACCTGACGATTCTGACCGATCGCACCGCGGGTATACGCGCCTCGGTTACGGATGTGCAATTCGAGCTGGTGCTGGCGGTCGTTCTGGTGACGCTCGCTGTCTTCCTGTTCCTCGGCAGTTGGCAAGCTACCCTGGTTGCGAGTGTCGCCGTGCCATTGTCCCTGGTCAGCAGCCTGGCAGCGCTCTACCTGTTAGATTTCAGTATCAACAACCTGACGCTGATGGCGATGACGATCGCCGCGGGATTTGTGATCGACGACGCGGTGGTGGTGGTCGAGAACATCGCCCGCTATCGTGAGGCCGGCGAGACGCGTATCACGGCGGCTCTCAAGGGATCGAGCGAAATTGGCTTTACGATCATGTCGCTGACCGTGAGCCTGGTGGCGGTGCTGATACCGCTGTTGTTCATGGGGGATGTAGTCGGCCGATTGTTCCGTGAGTTTGCCGTGACGCTTGCTGTCACCATCATCATTTCCGCGATCGTTGCACTGACACTGGTGCCCATGCTACTGGCCCGCGAATTCGGTGGCCAACGTGGGCACTCCAGGGCCGAACCCGAGCCCAGCGGGCCAGTCTGGTTTCAGCGGCTAACCAGTCACTATGCCAGTTGGCTAGACTGGGTATTGGAGCGCCAAGGCATGATGCTGGCAATTTTCGTCGGGTCGCTCGTCTTGACGGCGTTGTTGTTTGTCGCAATTCCCAAAGGCTTGTTTCCGGAGCAGGACACTGGCCAGCTGCGGGCGGTGGTCGTCGCTGGGCAGGACGTCTCGTTCGGACGGATGCAGCAACTACAAGGGCAGGTGGCGGACCTCGTGCTGCAAGATCCGGACGTTGCAAGCCTCAGTTCGAACGTCGGCGTGGACGGGCAGAACCCGACGCTGAATCAGGGTCGGATGCTGATCAACCTGGCGCCGAAAGGCCAGCGCGGCAGCCAGGCGGACCTGATTGCGCGCTTGCAAGAACGCGTGCGCGTGTTGTCTGGCGTGAGCCTTTATCTGCAGCCGGTGCAGGATCTGACGATCGATACAGCTGCGGGCGCCAATTTGTATCGCTTCTCGCTGCAGGGTGCTGATAGCAATGAGGTGTCAGGCACGGCACAGCGCTTGGTGAAGGCGCTGGCAAATGAGTCGCAAGTCATCAATATCACATCGGATGTGTTGCAGCAGGGCAAGGCGGTCACCGTGATCGTCAACCGGGACACGGCCGCGCGGCTCGGGGTCAGCGCAGCGACTATCGACAGCGCGCTGTACGACGCTTTCGGTCAGCGGATCATTTCGACAATCTTCACGCCCTATACGCAATACCGAGTCATTCTAGAAGCCCACCCGGAGCTGACAACGAGTCCGAGTGCATTGAGCAAGTTGTATGTGCAGGCGAGTGGCGGGGCGCTCGTGCCGCTCAGTACGCTTGCGAGCTTCACGGTAGGCGACTCGCCGCTCATCATTTCGCGGGTTGCGCAGTTTCCGGCCGCGACCATCGGCTTCGATCTGGCGCCGGGCGTGTCACTGGGTGCCGCAGTGGATTCGATTACGAAGTTGACGCAGCAGATCGGCATACCAGCGGGTATCACGATCAAGTTTGTCGGTGCCACCGATGCATTTCGCGCCTCACTTGCCAATGAGTTGTACCTGATCCTCGCAGCGATCGTCGTCGTGTACATCGTACTCGGTGTGCTGTACGAGAGTTTCGTGCATCCCTTGACGATACTCTCGACACTGCCCTCGGCCGGCGTCGGCGCCTTGTTAGCCCTGCTGCTGACTGGTAACGACCTCGGGGTCATTGGCATCATCGGTATCGTGCTGCTGATCGGTATCGTCAAGAAGAACGCCATCATGATGATCGACTTTGCGCTCGAGGCTGAGCGCACACAAGGACTCGCTGCGCCACAGGCTATTCGGCAGGCGGCGCTGCTGCGATTCCGCCCCATCATGATGACGACTTTCGCGGCTTTGTTCGCCGCGTTGCCACTGATTTTTGGCGGCGGGATGGGTGCGGAATTGCGTCGCCCGCTGGGGCTGGCGATCGCGGGTGGCTTGATTGTCAGTCAGGCGTTGACGTTGTTCACGACGCCGGTGATCTTCCTCGCGTTCGAGCGGTGGTCGGCGAAATTGCGCGCACCTGCCGCGGCACCCGGCGCACCGGCGACGTCATGAATATTTCGGCGCCGTTCATTCGCCGCCCGATCGGCACCTTGTTGCTGACGATCGGCATCGGAATGTCCGGTGCGGCTGCCTTCGGGCTCCTGCCGGTAGCGCCGCTACCGCAGGTCGATTTTCCGACCATCAGTGTGCAAGCCAGGATGCCGGGCGCGAGTCCGGCCACCATGGCATCGAGTGTGGCGTCGCCCCTCGAGCGCCGCCTCGGCACCATCGCCGGCGTCAACGAGATGACCTCACAGTCGGGCATTGGCTCGAGTCGTATTACGCTGCAGTTCGATCTCAATCGGGACATAGACGGTGCCGCGCGCGATGTGCAGGCGGCGATCAATGCGGCGCGTGCCGATCTGCCGGCGGCGCTCAAGAGCAACCCTACCTACCAGAAAGTCAATCCGGCGGACTCGCCGATCCTGATCCTCGCGCTCACCTCGGCGACGCTGACGCCGTCCGGCATATACGGTGCGGTATCAAACATCATTCAACAGCGTGTGTTGCAAGTAGAGGGGGTTGGCGATGTCGAGCTCGGCGGTGCGGCGCTGCCGGGCGTACGCATCGATCTCGACCCGCTGCATCTCGCGCAGCTCGGGGTGTCGCTGGAAGATGTGCGTAGCGCGTTGTCGTCAGCGAGCGCGAATCGTCCGCGTGGGGTGGTGGAAGGCGAGCGGCTGGCGTGGCAGATCTATGGCAATGCGGCCGCGCAACGCGCTGCGGACTACCGTGATTTGATCGTCGCGTGGCGCAATGGTGCTGCCGTGCGGCTCGGTGACGTCGCGCATGTGTACGACGGGCCCGAAGACGAACGCACGATGGGGCTGTACAACGGGCGCACGGCGGTCATGGTGATC
>JAGRJB010000125.1 GCA_020442965.1 Pseudomonadales bacterium | reverse complement strand
ACGTCCTGAAACGGATAGGCGTACACCTGCAGGCTATCGATCGATTTCGGCAGAATATTGCGGCCGAAGTCATGGGCGGAAGTGGCGTCGGTACTGTCTTCAAGTAACAACTTTTCCATGAGCGCCGGATTGAAGACATAAATGCCCATCGACGCCAGCGCCACATCGGGCCGGCCCGGCATCGGATCCGGATCCGCCGGCTTCTCCGCGAACTTGACCACTCGGTTCCATTCGGTTGCGGTCATCACGCCAAAGTCGCGCGCTTCCAGGCGCGGCACTTCCACCACGCCCACCGTGATATCAGCGCCCTTCTCCACGTGATAGGCAATCATCGGACCGTAGTCCATTTTGTAGATGTGGTCGCCCGCCAGCACTAACACATGCTTCGGATGATGCGACTGCACGACATCCAGATTCTGGAAGACCGCATCCGCAGTGCCGCGATACCAGTGTTCGCCGACCTGCTGCTGCGCGGGTATGACCTCGACGAATTCGCCAAACTCACCCCGCATGTAGCCCCAGCCGCGCTGGACGTGCTGGATGAGGGACTGGGCCTTGTATTGCGTCAGCACCGAGATTTGCCGGATGCCGGAATTCACGCAGTTGGAGAGGACGAAATCGATGATGCGGAACTTGCCGCCGAACGGCGTGGCGGGCTTGCAGCGGTGGGCCGTCAAGCCCTTCAATCGCTCGCCCCGTCCGCCCGCCATGACAATGGCCAGCGTGCCACTCGTCAGGCGGCTTACGTATCGACCCGATGAGGCCCGTGCCGCTCTTTTCGCCATCGTCGTCCTCGCTCAGCGTTGCATGGCCAGTATAGGGCTGGATGCGAAGAGATGCCGCTGGATCTAAACTAGTCCTGGTCCTCAACATAGGTAGATTGCCGTTATGACGTTGCTGCGAAACTCATTGATGCTGGCCGCTGTCGTGGTGATCGTTGCGCTCCTTGTCTCTGCGCGTGCAACCCAGGCAGTCGCGAGCGACACGCCGGCGGACGCGGGACACTGCGCGTTCATGCTGAAGAACCAGTGGGCCGGACCTTTTAAGGCCTGTGTCGCGCCAGCTACGGCCGACAAATGCGCAGAGATCGGCAAGACAGACGAGAACTCCGCTGCCGCCTGGAGCGCCGGGGCCTGCCCAACCGCTGGGGTGGTCGGAAGCTGCAAGCGCAGCAAAGACACCCTCTACTACTACGAGGGCGATGCGTCGGGCCTCGAACTCGGTTGCGGGTTTCAAAGCGGTGAGTGGAAAACCGGCGGCTGATGCTTTGGCTTACGCCCGCCGGCCCAGTACTGGTTGACAGCTAGTATCGTATTATTCACAGTACTGACCAGTGGATAGTAGCTATGCTCGAAAATTCCAGAAGGACCTGAACGGCGGCCTGATCGGCTTGGTGCTGCTGGCTGAGCTCGCCGCCGTCGATGAGGACCAGTACGGCTACGAGCTCGTCAAGCGCCTGCAGCGGGCGAATGACGGCGAGCTCCTCTTCAAGGAAGGTACCGTATAACCCGTGTTGCGCTCGTTATCCGCCGCCGGCTTGCTCGCGAGCCGCGTCGTGCCCTCGTACCGCGGCCCGCCACGTCGCTACTACCGCCTCACACCACAGGGACACGACGTGCTGGTGATCTGGCGCGGGATTTGGCGTGATACGCGCGATTTCGTGGACCGCTGCGTCACCCATGACCGCAGACCAGCGCGTGTCCAGGAGCCGACCATCGCAGGTGTCAACTGAATGCAGCCGGAGCAGGATCAGCAGCCCATCTACCGCACTGTCGGCCGACGTCGATCGCGCGACGGGCAACCGTTGACCGCTGACGATCGGGCGCAAATGACCGCGATGGCGCGCTATGTCACGCGCGCGCCGAAGGGCGTTTTTCGCTACGCATCGCATGAAGAAATGGCGGCGGATCGCCTGCGCTGGACGGTCGCCGCGATGCTCGAGAAGGCCCGCTCGCAGTCGGGCCTGTCGGGCCAGTCGTTAAAGCCAGGCTGATGCAATACACGCGCCCTGCAACCTGGGCCGATGTCAAGACGATCGCCCGTTACTTCGCTGAAGCCGGCGTTGAATACGCGCTGATAGGCGGCTACGCCGTTGCCGCCCACGGCTTCAATCGCTTTTCGGAGGACATCGATTTGTTGGTGAACCCGACGGTCGAAAACTCTCGCAGGTGGATCAGCGCGCTGGCGCGCCTGCCGGATGGTGCCGCGAATGCGTTGACTGACAACCCAGATGTCTTTGCCGGCGGGCAGCAACACGCCATTCGCATCAACGACGAATTCACGATCGATATTCTGCCGCAGGCCGGCGGCGCGAGCTGGGCAACACTGCGGCCGCACATTATCGAGACGCAGATCGACGGGCAAACCGTGCGACTCCTCGATCTCGAAGGCTTGCTGCAAACCAAACAAGGTGCGCGACCTCGGGATCAGATGGATGCGGCGGTCATTCGCGCCGCGCTCCAGGCGATGCGCGAGCAGTAGGAGCAGCGGGGTGCAGCGCTTGCAAGTCATCTTTTCGATCGCGTGTCTGGCCGCAGCGGGTTGCACCCATGGCGCGCAGCCAGCCGCGAACACCGTCGATTCTGCGGCGGTCATCGCGGCAGCGACAGCCAGTCAGACCACGGGCTGCCTGGCATCCGGCAATGGCTATCTGCGCGCCCGGTTGCGCGGCGCGCTGGTTCTCGATCTCGACTGGCGAAATGCCGAGATGCTTTGCGCAGGCGGCCTGCGGCCCGAGGGTTCCGGGCTACGCGTCAGCATCGCCGGGCCCGACCGCGGCAAGGGTCGACGCGTGCGGTTCGTATTCGGCTTGGGCGGCGCGCGCGAGGGCGTAGCGGCCGCGGCCGTCCCGACCAACGTCACCATCCTGTTCGAAGGCGAACAGCGCGTCTTTGCCACGCTCGGAGACGACAAGTGCACGACCGATTCGCTGACGCAGGAACGTATCGGGGCGCTCGGCGGTCCAAAGCGCAGTTATCAGATTACGGCGCGCGGCTTTTGCACGGCTCCGGCCACCAATTTGAGCGGCACGGAGCGCCTTCTGATCCAGCGCTTCGATTTCGCGGGCCAGATCGAGATAGAGGAAGACCAGGCAGATGACCGTCCACCGCCGACTTAGGGATCCGCTGATCCCTCGCCTCGCATTGACGTTGCTGCTGGTAGCGCTAACCAGTGCGGCCGCGCGTGCTCAACAGCCGCCCGAGGAACTAAGCCACTTTCCACAGAGCGACCTCA
>JAGRJB010000124.1 GCA_020442965.1 Pseudomonadales bacterium | reverse complement strand
CATCAACTGCCGCCAACGGCAACTGCCTCACATGCAAAGCTAACCATAGCTCCCGTGGTTCGAGCGCGAGCTCAACCTGAGAATAGCCACCAGGACCCTCTCCTCCACCATCTGCCGTCCGCAGCCCAGTGGGCGGAGGCGGCGCCGGCCGCACCCGTAAAACGGACGGCGCCGCGCTCTCACGCCCCGGAAATTCCAGTGGCAAGGATCTCAAACCATGTGGACCCGCCGCGCGCGGCCTGCCATGACGTCGCGAAGAGGCGCTCACATGTAATTCCACCGCTGACGCGAGCAGCGGCGCGGCGAAACAATGCGTGGGGCGTGCCGCCGCACTGCCGCTCGCGCCCGTAACGTATCGCCTGAAAAGCCTCTTCGCGACATGGCGTCAAGCCTCGCACGACAGTTGCGGAATGGCGCTCCACGACACCTCAACGGGCGTGCGCGCACCACCGCGACTCTTGAGCAGAGTGGCACGACCACCTTCGGTAGTAGGCTCAAGCGTGAGACGTAAACTGGCGGGTGACGACTCGTCAGCGAACCGCAAATTGCGAAACATTATGCCGAGTGTGCGTCCTCTTTCTGCAGCTAGCTGCAGACGTCGGATGGCGCGTGGCGGGGCGCGCTCGAGCCAGACCATTGCCGCCTCGCAAGCACCCGAGCGTAGCGCCTGCTCCTGCGCCCACAACGGCATGGCCGTGCGTACGACGAGAACCCGATCGAGCACGACACCGTGTGCAGCCAAGCCCGGTGCAAACGGCTCGAGCGGTGGGCCGATCCAGGCGCACCAACGCGCCGGCTCAGCGCGCGTGAGCGCCGCCAACGCAGGTAGCAACAGATACAGCTCGCCGATACCGCGCGCCGGCGTGAGAATCTCGATCAGGCCCGAACGCGGCCAGCCACCCCCAGGCAACGCAGCGTCGAGCGCGTCGAAACCCGTGCTGATCGTGTCGATGGGCGCGCGGCTGCGCCCGCGCCACAGCGACGGGTGGGCGAGCAACTCCTGCAGTTGCGATTCTTTCGACGTTGCCACGATAATTCAACCAATGTCGGGCTTTGGAAGAGCGTCATTTGATAAAGTCTTGTTTCGGCATCTGATGCCTAACTAGCCGCCAATCTCAAGGTGTTGCAACTTTGAGATTCGGGTTCTGGATGATGCCCAGAATGTTGCCCCAAGGATCACGCAACGTAGCGAGCTTGATACCATCACCGACATCCTGAATATCGCCATGCGGCTCGGCACCAAGCTCGAGCAAACGCGCGTGTGCAGCTGTCACATCCTTGACGCCCCAATAAGCAAAACTCTGACCATCGACCGAGGTGTTGTTGAGATCGGGATTGAGCCCGAGCTCATAGCCGCCTACGTTGAAGCCCACATAGAAAGGCTCATCAAAATACGGTGGCTGCCCCAGCACCTGCATGTACCAACGTTTGGCCTCCGCCAGATCGACGACGTGGTACACAACGGTTCTCAGTCCTTGCAACATATGACTACCTCAACGCAGCCGTCGGCCCGTGCTCGTGTTTTTCATGACAAACCCTGCGACTTACCGCGGCGCAGCACCCCAACCACCACACCCTCTATGATGAGTGCGTCCTCTTTGGCGCTATCTTTTGTACTGCCGCGCTTCATGTCGACGCGTATGGGCTCGAAGTCGTCGTTCTCGGGCAGCAGCCAGACGACTGAGCCCTCCTGCTTGTAGCGCTTGACGGTGACCTCGTTCTCGAGCCGCGCCACCACGATCTGCCGATTACGCACCTCGGGCGAGCGGTGCACCGCCACCAGATCGCCATCCAGGATGCCGAAGTTCTTCATGGACATGCCGACCACCTTCAGCAGGTAATGCGGCTTGGGCTGAAAGATGCCCGGATCGATATCGAGTCGCGCTTCGATGTTCTCTTCGGCGAGAATGGGCCGGCCAGCGGCCACCCGGCCGATGAGCGGCAAGCCGAGCTGCTCACGCATGGTGTCCTTCAACTGGATGCCGCGCGAGGCGCCAGGGATCAGTGCGATGACGCCCTTGCGGGCCAGCGCGCGCAAATGCTCCTCGGCTGCGTTGGGCGAGCGAAAGCCGAGCTCCTCGGCAATTTCTGCCCGCGTGGGCGGCATGCCGGTTTCGACGACGGCGCGCTGGATAAGGCGCAAGATTTCGGTCTGACGGGGTGTGAGATCTGACATGGGGCCTCCTGGACTACTGTACATTTATATACTGTGATTATATCCAGATCAAGCCCCCCGGATCGATTTGATGCCGCCATCATTGGCGGTGGCCACAACGGTCTCACCTGCGCCTGTTATCTAGCCAAATCAGGGCTCTCCGTCGGAGTCTTCGAGCGACGCAGCATCTTGGGCGGCGCCGCGGTCACCGAAGAATTTCACCCCGGATTTCGCAACTCGACCGCCAGCTACACCGTCAGCCTCCTCAATCCCAAGATCATTGAGGACCTGCGGCTCCCCGAGCATGGCCTCGAGATCATCGAACGCCCGATGCAGAATTTCCTGCCGCTCCCCGATGATCGTGCGCTCACCGCCGGACCGCGCCTCGCCGATACACTCGCGTCAGTACGGCAGTTCTCCCAACGTGATGCCGCGCGCCTACCTGACTACTTCGAACGCCTCGAGAGCATCGTTGCGCTCCTGCGATCACAACTACTGCAAACCCCGCCAGCCAACCCGCGTGGCCCGCGCGATCTCTGGAGCATGCTGCAACTCGGCCGCCAGTTCCGCGCGCTCACCGCCGAACAGCAGCGCGATATCCACGAGTTCTTTACCCGCAGCGCCGGCGAGTTGTTAGACTCCTGGTTCGAGACTGACGCGCTAAAAGCACTCTACGGCTTCGATGCGATCGTCGGTAACTACGCCAGCCCCTACACACCCGGCAATGGCTACGTACTGCTGCATCACGTGTTCGGCGAGGTGAACGGCAAACCCGGCGTCTGGGGTCACGCGAAAGGCGGCATGGGCTCGATCACGCAGGCCATGGCACGCGAAGCGGAGCGGCTCGGCGTACACCTCGAAACGGATGCACCCGTGAAGACCGTTCTCATCGAACGTGGCCGCGCACGCGGCATCGAGCTCGAAGATGGCCGCCGGATCGCTGCCAAAATCGTCGCGGCCAATGTCGGCCCAAAACTCCTGTTCCTCAAACTGCTACCAAACGACGCGCTACCAGCCGACTTCCGTACCCGCATCGAGCGCTTGCGCATGGGCTCGGCCACCTTTCGCATGAACGTAGCACTGTCCCGCCTGCCGACATTCACGGCCGCACCGGCGTCGGACAAATCCCACACGCATCTCGGCGCCGGCATCATCATGGCCCCCTCACTCGCGTATATGGATCGCGCCTATGCCCACGCCCGACTCGACGGTTACTCACAGGAACCGATCGTGGAGATGCTGATCCCGAGTACCCTCGATGACTCGCTGGCGCCCGCCGGCGCGCACGTCGCGAGCCTGTTTTGCCAGCACTTTGCGCGCGATCTGCCGGCGGGTCGCAGCTGGCATGCTGAGCGAGATGTCGCCGCCGAGCGCATTATCGATACAGTGACGCGTTATGCGCCCGACTTCCGCGACAGCGTCATTGCTCATTCGGCTCTCTCGCCGCTCGATCTCGAAGAAAAGCTTGCGTTGACGGGCGGCGATATCTTCCACGGCGCGCTTGGACTGGACCAGCTCTGGGCAGCGCGCCCGGTACCGGGCTACGGTGACTACCGCACCCCGGTGCGAGCACTGTACCTGTGCGGTGCCGGCGCCCATCCAGGCGGTGGCGTCACCGGTATTCCGGGGCACAACGCTGCTCGCGAAATAATCCGTGATGGCCACAGTGATCGTTAGTGCAAGCCCTTAGAAGCCACGGCTATACACTTGCAAGCGATTAATCTAGTTGTCGCAACAGGCAGACAATGCGCTATAATTCAGTTGCAATAGTTCGTTAGATTTGCTGCACTTGCACCGCCTGGTAAAAGCAGGCCTTCGTGCACAACGCAAATAGTTTGCGAGTGACGAAGCTCACTTGCTTAACCATCACCGCAAAGGGGATTGAATAGTTATGAAGAGCGCGATCGTTTTGAAGGTTGCTGCAGTGGCTGTTGTAGCCGCTCTGGCTGGTTGCACGGACCTGAAGCCACTGCAAGCGGAAGTCGACAACTTGAAGTCACAGGTAGGCCGCCTGCAGACCGATCTGGCTGCTGCCAAGAGCACTGCCGATTCGGCTAACACGGCCGCCCAGTCAGCCTCGCAGGCTGCATCGGGTGCACAGAGCGCAGCGAATCAGGCTCTGGCCGCGGCGCAAGCCAGCCAGTCCTGCTGCGATTCGACCAACGAGAAGATCGACCGGATGTTCCGTCGTTCGATCTCGAAGTAAGTCGTATTGGCTCGGACCTGGTTCCGAACCGCAAACGCCGCGCATCTGCGCGGCGTTTTTTTTGCGTACGGCTTGCTAGTAACGAACGAGCGCGGAACCCCAGGTAAAGCCGCCACCGAAGGCTTCGAGCAACAAGGTATCGCCGCGCTTGATGCGACCATCCCGCACACCCACGTCGAGTGCCATCGGAACGGACGCCGCCGAGGTGTTGCCGTGCTCCTGGATCGTGAGGATGACCCGCTCCATCGGCATGTCGAGGCGTCTGGCCATCGCCTGAATGATGCGAATGTTGGCCTGGTGCGGAATCAGCCAGTCGATCGCCGATTTCTCGAGTGAGTTGGCGGCAAGCGCTTCATCCACTGCAGCGCCCAGCTTGGTCACCGCAATCTTGAACACTTCATTGCCCGCCATGCGGATCGCGATATCCGGCTTGCCTGTTTCCGGGTCGACAAAACCTCGGGAAACGCCACCGCGCGAATAGAGCAAATCGCGATACTCACCGTCCGCGTGCAGGTGCGTCGACAGCAGCCCCGCTTCGGACGACGGACGCAGGATGACCGCACCCGCTCCATCGCCGAACAGAATCGCCGTGCTGCGATCAGCGTAATCGGTTATGCGCGACAGCGTCTCAGCGCCGACTACGAGTGCGCATTTCGCCTCACCAGACCGCACGAATTTATCGGCGATCGACAACGCATAAATGAAACCGGTACAAGCTGTTTCAATCGCCAGCGCGGGACAGCCGCGCACGCCCAGGCGCGCCTGTAGCAACACGCCGCAGTTGGGAAACACCAGATCAGGCGTCGTCGTACCAAAAGCGATGAAATCGATTTCGCTGGGGGAAACACCCGCTGCCTCGATGGCTCGTCGTGCCGCCTGCTCGGCCAGATCGACCGTGGTCTGCCCGGGCGCGGCAATATGGCGCCGCTCAATCCCCGTGCGCGTGCGGATCCACTCGTCATTGGTATCGAGAGTCTTCTCGAGATCGGCATTCGAGAGGACTCTCTCCGGCAGGTAGGAGCCCGTGCCGGCTATTCGTGAATACATACCGCCCTGCCTGACAACAGCTGTTGCCAAGTTCAATCGGATCGGCGGCTTGGTAGCACGACCTGACTACTCAGCGCTCTCGACGTCGACCGCTTTCTCGATGACCCGTTTGCCGCGATAAAAACCATCGGGGGTGATGCAATGACGCAGATGGGTTTCGCCCGACTGCGGATCGATTGACAACGCGGGCTTGGACAGCGCCGAATGCGAGCGGTGCATACCGCGCTTGGAAGGTGTCTTGCGGCTCTTTTGAACTGGCATCTAAATATCCTCGAGCGAAACTACTGATCTCGTTTCAACAGTTCGCCCAACTGCGCAAACGGTGTCTGAACATCGATCGGCGGGTCACGGTCCAGCTCCCGCCGGCCGCCGCTTTCCACCGATCGAGCGCACTCGCTGCCTGCGGCGCACTTCGGCACCAAGGGCAACGCGAGCAACAATTCTTCCTCTACCAAATCGCGTACGCTGACGCGATCGTTCTCGACCAAGTAGGTCTCGAGTCCATCGGCCACCCGGTCCGCCTCGGCCGCGTCCGCAACGAGCGCGACCTGCGAGTCGCTCGTCACCGGCCACTCGATCGGCTGCAAACAGCGCTGGCAGGTCAGCATCGGGCCAGCCTGTACCTGGATGTCAGCGACCGCCGCGCCCAGGCTGCGTCGAAAGCTCGCCCGACCCCTGGCCTCACCATCTGACGAGGCCAGGCTGCTCTTGAGACGCGGCAACTGCGCCAAGGGAATGACAAAATCGACGCGCCGTTCGGCCGAAACGAGCGAATCGACCAACTCGCGGCGCGACCAGTCATCGGGCATGGGGCGCGTATAATAGGTTCGCTTCTGCGGCAAGTCAAAGCCAGGTATCCAGTGCAAGACACCCCCGTATCCGGAGCCAGCCGGCCACTGATTCTGGCGTCTACCTCGCCCTATCGAGCTGAGCTGCTGCGGCGCCTCGGTTTGCCATTCGAGATCTTGGGCTCCGGCGTGCCGGAGCATGAGATTCGCGGTGAACCACCGCCGGAACGCGCGCTGCGACTCGCGCGGGAAAAGGCGGCCGCGGCTGCCAGCTTACACCCAGGATCGGTCGTGATAGGCAGTGACCAGGTCGGCACCGCCAATACCGCGATCCTGCGCAAGCCCGGCAACGCGATCAACTGCGCCGAACAACTGAAGCTGTTGTCGGGTTCCAGGGCGGAGTTTTATACCGCGTGCAGCGTGCAATGCCGGGCGGCGGATTTGTCGCTCGAGCATGTTGACACAACGGCAATCGTAGTCCGCACACTCACGAACGATGAGATCGACCGTTATGTCGAGCGCGAGCATCCGTTCGATTGCGCGGGCGGCTTCAAGGCCGAAGGACTAGGCATCTCGCTCTGCGAGAGGATCGAATCGGACGATCCCACTGCCCTTATCGGTCTGCCGCTCGTGTGGTTAGCGGGAGCGCTGCGGCAGATGGGTTACGTCGTACCATGAGATTTTCCGTGTAACTACGGACGACTGCGTTTCGGTCGCGCGGTTCGCGCAGGCGCTGCATTCGATCTGCGCCGCCGCGTACCGGCAAGATCGGTCAGGCGATCGATGACTGCGGCAAGCTCCGCTGGCAGTGGTGTACTGAAACTCATTTCATTGCCGCTCTCGGGCCAGGTGAACTCGAGTGCGTGCGCGTGCAGGAACATGCGGTGCAGATCCAACGAGCGCATCGTGGCATTGAATTCGGCGTCGCCGTACTTCTCGTCGCCGGCGATCGGGTAGCCAGCATGGGCGGCATGTACACGAATCTGATGTGTCCGCCCCGTTAGCAAGTTGATCTCGACCAGCGTTGCGCGCTTGCCGAAGAACTGCACGGGCCGAAAATCGCTGCGTGCCTCTTTACCGGTCACATGCACCTGCACAGTACGCTCACCGTTGACGCGCGTGTCCGTACGCAGCGGCGCATCGATGCGCTTTTCGCCCAGCTCCCACTTGCCGCGCACCAGTGCGAGGTAGCGCTTGGTGAAGGCGCCTTCGCGGAGCAGGGCATGCAATGTGCGCAGCGCAGCTGCACGGCGCGCGATCAGCAACAATCCGCTCGTGTCGCGATCAAGTCGATGAACAAGCTCCAGGGTTTCCTCGGGTCGCGCGGCGCGCAGCGCTTCGATGACCCCGAATGTCACACCGCTGCCGCCGTGAACGGCGATGCCGGCGGGCTTGTTGATCGCGAGCAGATCGCGGTCCTCGGCAACGATCGCCGCCGCCACGGTTCGCACGAGATCGGGCGACACGCCACCCAGCAGTCGCGGCGCCGCGGCGCGCAGTGGTGGCACTCGCACGACATCGCTCTCGGCCAACCGCGTATCAGGTTTTGCTCGTTTGCCATTCACCCGCACCTCGCCGGTCCGAATGACCCGATAGACATGGCTCTTGGGTACGTCTGCCAGTTCGCGTCGCAGAAAATTGTCGAGCCGCTGGCCCGCGTAGCCGGAGTCGACTGTGACCAGTCGTACCTGCCGCCTTGCCGAACTCGCCTCGGAGGCGCCCGCAGTGTCAGTTTCGTAAGGCATTGTTTTCAATGAATTCTCGGAATATGATGCACAGGTCGTCCCCCGCCGCGCCTGGCGCCGTGAGGGCCCGACAAAAAACGCTGCGCGGCCGACCGCGACCTAGGTAAGACGAATCGAATGCGCAGCATGTTAGTTGGTCCTCGCCACCGAGGCCATCGTCAGGTCGACCGGATTTGCTGCGACAGCGAGTGACACGGGCGTGAGCGCCCGAGCTCCTGGCGCGCTGCAGGTGACGTCCATTAGGATTTCGGCATTTCAGCCGCTCACGCGGTTGAGCGCAACAAAACGAGTGCCAGCTTAATAGACACCAGCCAATCGGCTGGCTGTACTTCGCAACAGCTCGAGGGTTGCGAGAACACTTCGGTACATCCGTCGACCCTCACAGTTAGTTAGGGTCACATGAAGAGAATGCTAGTCAATGCAACTCAGCAAGAAGAGTTGCGCGTTGCGATGGTCGATGGCCAGAAGCTATATGACCTCAGTATCGATATCCCCTCCCGCGAACAGAAGAAGGCCAACATCTACAAGGGCCGTATTTCGCGCGTCGAACAGTCGCTCGAGGCCTGTTTTGTAGATTACGGCTCGGAACGTCACGGCTTTCTACCGCTGAAGGAAATCTCGAAGGACTACTTCAAACAGCCGCAGCAGGGCGGCCGCAGCGGCAACATCCGCGACCTTTTGTCCGAAGGGCAAGAGGTTATTGTTCAAGTCGAAAAGGAGGAACGCGGCAACAAGGGTG
>JAGRJB010000123.1:198-5107 GCA_020442965.1 Pseudomonadales bacterium | reverse complement strand
GATCGTAGAGATTGCGACCATCGAATATGACCGGTGCTCTGAGCTCTTTGCGCAACACTTCAAAGTCCGGGCTGCGGAACTCCTGCCACTCGGTCACGATCACCAACGCATCCGCACCTCTCAGCGTCTGCATCGCCTGCGGACAAAGCGTGAGATCGGGACGCTCGCCGTAGATACGCCGCATCTCGGTCATGGCCGCCGAATCGTAGGCGCGCACTTCGGCGCCCGCCTCCCACAGCTTTTCGATCAACACGCGACTAGGCGCCTCGCGCAGATCGTCCGTTTTAGGCTTGAATGCCAAGCCCCAGATCGCGAACGTTTTGCCGCGCAGCTTGCCACCGAAGTGAGTCAGTATCTTGTCGAACAGAAATTCCTTCTGTGCCTCGTTCACAGCTTCCACGGCATTCAAAATCTTCGCCGGATACCCGACGGCTTCGGCGGAGCGCATCAGCGCACGCACGTCCTTCGGAAAGCAGGAGCCACCATAACCGACGCCCGGGTAAATGAATTGGTAGCCGATGCGCGGATCGCTGCCGATGCCGACGCGCACGTTTTCAATATCCGCACCGACGCGTTCGGCGATGTTAGCAAGCTCGTTCATGAAGCTGATCTTGGTTGCGAGCATCGCATTGGCCGCATATTTTGTTAGCTCGGACGAACGTACATCCATCACGATCAGACGCTCACGATTGCGCGTGAACGGATCATACAGCGCGCGCATCAATTCAACGACGCGCGGGTTATCAGTACCAATCACGACGCGATCCGGACGCATAAAGTCCTGGATCGCGGCGCCCTCTTTGAGAAACTCTGGATTCGATACCACATCGAACTCGATCTTCGCCTGCCGCGCAGCGAGCGTTCTATCGATCGCCGCGCGAACCTTGTCACAAGTCCCGACCGGCACGGTCGACTTCGTGATAACTATCTTGTACTCACTCATGTGCTCGCCGATCGAACGCGCGACCGCCAGTACATATTTGAGGTCCGCCGAGCCATCTTCATCGGGCGGCGTACCTACAGCGATCAACTGGAACAAGCCGTGCGCAACGCCCTCTTCAGCGGACGTCGTGAAGTGGATGCGACCGGCTTCGATGTTGCGTTTGATGACGTCATCGAGTCCCGGCTCGTGGATTGGAATCTCACCCTGCTTCAGCCGCTCGACCTTGCCCGCATCGACATCGACGCACAGCACATCGTTGCCCGCATCAGCAAAACAGGCACCAGTCACGAGGCCGACATAGCCCGACCCAAATATTGTGATTCGCATGAACTAAAACTCAGCTTCTCGGGTTGATATCAGTCTGCCGACGCCTGGCGCTGGCGAGGTCTGTGACACTGGCCGACTCCGGCAGCGGGCCCGACCGGCCTGCTCGATTCCAGACTAGATCGACCACTGACTGCGCCGGCCGGTATTCTGCCACTGCTTCGGCGAGAATACCCAGAGCGGCTTCACAATCGAACTTGCGAGCGCAGGTCATCAGCTCCGCAAGATACTGCGCCGTACGCTCCCAGGGCAGCGCGTGCTCGACCGCACGCATGATCATTGGGTGCTGCGTGCCCGTCACGTTTTTGCCGATCAGTAGCTCTTCAAACAGCTTCTCGGCCGCTCGCAGGCCGGTGTAACGAATCTCGATGTCGCCATCCGGATGCTCCTCATCGCGGATCTCAAGGCCCGACAACTGGATCATCCGCCGCGCCAGGTCGTCAATCTTGATAGGCTTGCCCATGTCGAGCACAAAGACATCACCGCCAACCGCCATCGAACCCGCCTGAATCACAAGCTGCGCCGCCTCGGGAATCGTCATGAAATAGCGGATGACATCGGGGTGCGTCACCGTGACGGGACCGCCGCGACGAATCTGCTCGCGAAACAGTGGCACGACTGAACCAGAGGACTCCAGCACGTTGCCAAATCGCACCATGCAGAAGCGCGTGTGCGTGCTGCGCTCTTGCAAGCCCTGCAACACCATCTCGGCGAAGCGCTTGGTAGCGCCCATCACGTTAGTTGGGTTGACGGCTTTGTCAGTCGAAATCAGCACAAAGGTATCGATCTTGCACTCAAGCGCGACTTCCGCGGTAAACCAGGTACTGAAAATGTTGTTATGCAACCCCTCGACAATATTCTGCTCGACGATCGGCACGTGCTTATAGGCCGCAGCGTGGTAGACCGTCTGCACGCCGAAGGTTTGAAAGATCTCTTTCACGCGGAACTTGTGATGGGCGTTTCCGAGCAACGGCACGATCTCGACGTGTAGGCTCTCTGCCTCCACCAACTTGCGCAATTCCCGTTCGATCTCGTAGAGCGCCAGCTCCGACATTTCCAGCAGCAGCAAACGCCGCGGGGCTTGCCGAATGATCTGGCGACAGAGCTCCGAACCGATAGAGCCGCCAGCGCCAGTGACCAGCACGGTCTTGCCACGAATGGTGGCATCCAACAAGCCTTGATTAGGCGGCACCGCATCACGGCCTAACAAATCGGCGACATCAACCTCGCGTACGTCCTCGACGCGCGCCGCACCCGAAAGGATCTCGTTAATGTCGGGCACCGTCTGAACACGCACCGCAAGTTCTTCGAGGCGCTCCAGCACTCGCCGACGAGCGCCTATCGATACAGACGGCAATGCCAGAAATATCTGCGTTACACCCGCGCTGCGAACGAGTGCGGGCAAATCATCCGGACGACGCACTTTCAGGCCATGCATGATCTGACCGCGCAGCGCAGGATTGTCGTCGACGAACGCTACCGGTCGAAATTTCGCCGCACTACGCAATGCCGTTGCCAAGCGCGCGCCCGCTTCACCCGCACCGTAGATGATCACCCGCGGTGCAACGCTGAGCGGCGCCGACGCGATCTCGCGCATTACAAGGCGACTGCCGCCAATCGCCAGTATGGTGAGCGCGACAAAGATCAAGGCTGCGCTGATCGGCACCAGCGAGCTTCCTGCCAGCAGGCCATACCCCACCAGTGCTAGCGCCGCTGAACCCGCGCCGGCCAGGACGCCGAGCGCTGCCCTCAGCCCGATAAAGCGCGTGATCGCGCGGTACAGGCCCATCCAGGCAAACACAGGAATACAGACGGCCCAGGCAATCGCAAACGCGATAAGCCAAGGTGCTCCAATCGGAGCCGCCAACCCAAGTCGTAAAGAAACGGCTAACCAAAGCGCCGCGGCAAGCAGGACCGTATCGACCAGAAGCAACACCACGCGCTTACCGCTGCGCGGCAAGGTCAGCAGGCGATGCTTGAGATCTTCCGCGGGTGCGTCTGCGCTTCGAACTGATTTCACCAGAAAACCCTTAAGTCGTTACATCCGCGATAACCGACGAGTTAACGATTCCACCCGCCGCCAGCGCACCCCATTGCCAGCAGCGGAAGGGACAATTTGACAGATTATAACGACTTGGCGGAGAAATGGTTGACGGCGTCGGCAGTCTGAAGCGAACGTGGCGTGCGAACCCAAGATACGGGGGCCGGCATCTATGACTTGCATCAAGGGGCATTCGTCGCAAGCGGCCGACGGCTGCGGGCTTTCAAGTGTGCGCCACCCGCAGAACGTCAATGACGAGCGATTCGAAAGATCGTATTGATCAGGATGTGTAAGTCAGAGACAAAGCCATGGTTATCGACGTACGAACAATAGACCGACAGTTTTCGAGGTAAAACGACTTGTCGGTAGTGCCGCTCCGGATCGTCAGCGTTAGCTAACAATGCCGCCTCGTCGAAGAATTCAATTGAGGCAGGATCAGTAATGCCAGGTCGCACAGACAATACGCGATCGCGGATCTCTGGTGGATATATCGCAACGTAGTCGGGGACCTCGGGGCGGGGTCCTACCAGACTCATGTTGCCGCACAACACATTCCAGAGCTGTGGCAATTCATCCACCTTGTAAGCTCTCAGAGTCTTACCAGCTTGGGTTATTCTGACATCCTGACCAATCGTAATTTGTGGGCCAGCCCGCTCGCTCTGGACGTGCATCGTCCGAAACTTGCAAATGCGAAACGACCGGCCGTTGCGCCCAACTCTCTCCTGTCTAAAGAAAACCGGGCCATGAGAATCCAGCCGAACCCAGATCGCTATCGCCAGAAATACCGGCGCCAAGAGCAACAGGCTGCTCAACGCGACAATCACATCGAAGGTACGCTTCACACTAAAACGTCATCTTCTACGCAAAATCTCACGCAAGCTCGCGATCACTCGATCCTGATCAAGGTCGGTCATTCGCGTGTACAGCGGCACACTGAAGGCACGTCGAGCGAGTTCCTCGGAATGCGGGAATCGATCGGCGGTGAGTTCGTATCGATCGCGCCAATACGGCTGTTGGTGAAGCGGAATGTAGTGAACACTACAACCAACACCGTTCGCATGCATCGCATCGATCACTGCGTCTCTCGATATCCCTGCCTCATCACTCAATAGCAAGACATACAGATGCCAGGCGTGTGTTCCGCCATCGACCGCCTGCGGCGGCAATACGACTGGAAGATCCGCCAGAGCTGCATTGTAGCGCTTCGCAAGGTACGTTCTACGTCGTTCGAATTCGCTCGCTCGACGTAGTTGATGAATGCCAAGCGACGCCGCAATGTCAGTCAGATTGTATTTAAAGCCGGGTGCAACGATTTGATAGAACCACGCGGGGCGGCGCGAATTGAATCGGTCGAAAGCGTCCCGATCAATACCATGCAAACGCATTATTCGCGCACGATCTGCGATCGTCTGATCGCGCGTCACGAGCATTCCACCCTCACCGGTCGCCAAGGTTTTGTTGGCGTAAAAGCTGAAAACCGACGCCGTGGATGCGAGTGAACCAACAAGCTGGCCACGATACCGGGCCGGGAATGCGTGGGCCGCATCCTCGATCACGTGAACTGCTCTTGATTTCGCGATAGCAAGTAGCCTGTCCATATC
>JAGRJB010000123.1:0-193 GCA_020442965.1 Pseudomonadales bacterium | reverse complement strand
GCAAGTCCTGCAAAATGGACCGGTAGAATCGCGCGCGTTCGACTTGTTATCGCGGCCTCGACCGCAGCCGGGCAAATGCAATAAGTACGAGGATCGACATCAACGAATACCGGATCTGCTCCGAAGTATCTAACTACCTCGGCGGTCGCAGTAAATGTGTAGGATGGTACGATTACCTCATCCCCGGGCGCTG
>JAGRJB010000122.1 GCA_020442965.1 Pseudomonadales bacterium | reverse complement strand
GGCTTGGCCCCCTGCGCCATCTTGATCTGCAACTCCTGCGCGTTGACGAGATACTCGCTCGTCACGCCGAAGCGACCGGATGCCACCTGCTTGATCGCCGAATTCTTCGAGTCGCCGTTCGGTAGCGGCACGTAACGCTCGACGTCTTCACCGCCCTCGCCCGTGTTGCTCTTCCCGCCGATGCGATTCATCGCGATCGCGAGTGTCTCGTGGGCTTCCTTGCTGATCGATCCGTACGACATCGCGCCCGTCTTGAAGCGCTTCATGATGACTTCGACCGACTCGACCTCATCGATGGGCACGGGCTCCGTTGCCTTGAGATCCAACAAACCACGCAGCGTGGACAGATTCTTGGCGCGATCGTCAATCAGCTCTGCATAGGCTTTGTAGGTGCGGTAGTTGCCCGTCCGTACCGCCTTTTGCAGCCGATGGATCGACTCCGGATTGAACAGATGAAACTCACCATCGTTGCGCCATTGGTACTGGCCACCAGATGACAGCACGTGTTGCGAGCGTCGGGGACTGAACGCGGCGCGATGACGCATCAGTGTTTCCTCGGCGATCACGCCCATGCCGATGCCACCGATACGCGATGCGGTCAGCGTGAAGTATTCGTCGATCACATCCTGCCGCAAGCCAACGGCCTCGAATACCTGTGCGCCGTGATAGCTTTGTACGGCCGAGATGCCCATCTTCGACATCACTTTGACCACGCCCTTGGTAGCAGCCTTGGCAAAGTTCAGGCACGCGAGTCGATGTTCAACGTTGGGCAGCAGATCGTCACGGATCATGCCGTCGAGCGTTTCGAAGGCGAGATACGGATTGATCACGCTGCAGCCAAAGCCGATCAACAACGCGAAGTGATGCACCTCGCGTGCTTCGCCGGTTTCGAGCACCAGACTCACCCGCATCCGCAGGCCTTCGCGAATCAGATAATGATGCAACGCCGATACCGCTAACAACGATGGGATGGCGGCGAGATGCTGATTGACACCGCGATCGGAAATGATGAGAACGTTGATCTCACTCTCTTCGATCATGCGCTTGGCCGCGGCTCGCAGCTGCTCGATCGCCTGCGTCAGGCCCTCTTCGCCCCGATCCGCGCGGAACAGCAGCCGCAGCGTACCCACTCGCAGCCCGGGCAACGACAGGCGTCGGATTTTCGCGAATTCCTCATTCGTCAGGATGGGCCCGGCGAGTTCGACACGTCGGCAGTCGGTCGGCTGCGGATCGAGCAGATTGCCCTCCGAACCGAGCCAGACATCCGACGACGTGACGACTTCCTCGCGGATGGAATCGATCGGCGGATTGGTGACCTGCGCAAACAGTTGCTTGAAATAGTCATATAACAAGCGCGACTTGGTCGACAGCGCCGCGAGCGGCGTGTCATTGCCCATCGAACCGACGGCCTCGACGCCATTGCGTGCCATCGGCGTCATCAGCAGCCGCTGATCTTCGAATGTGTAGCCGAAGGCGATCTGACGTTGCAGCAACGTTTCCGGCTCTGGCATCGCCGCGGGCGGCGCCGCCGGCAGATCTTCCAGATGCACTAGGTGCTGCTTGAGCCAATCGCCGTACGGGCGCTGGGTGATCAGCTGTTTCTTGATCTCATCGTCCTCGACGATGCGACCCTCGCCCGTGTCGATCAGGAACATGCGGCCCGGTTGCAAGCGCCCCTTGCGCACGATGCTCTCCGGCGGCAGATCGAGGACCCCAGCCTCGGACGCCATCACCACGAGACCTTCGCGTGTGACGTAATAGCGACCAGGCCGCAAGCCATTGCGATCGAGGACCGCACCGATCTGATTGCCGTCGGTGAAGGCAATGGCGGCCGGACCGTCCCATGGCTCCATGAGACTTGAGTGGTACTGATAGAACGCACGCTTGGCCGGATCCATGTGCTGATCTTTGGACCAAGGCTCCGGGATCATCATCATGATGGCGTGCGGCATCGATCGACCGGCTAACACCATCAACTCGAACACGTTGTCGAACATCGACGAATCCGAGCCATTCGGGTTGACGATCGGCGGAATCTTCTCGATATCGTCCCCGAACCGTGGCGACTGGAACATCGCCTCACGAGCACGCATCCAGTTGATGTTGCCGCGCAGCGTATTGATTTCGCCGTTGTGGGCGACGTACCGATACGGATGCGCGCGGTCCCAGCTCGGGAATGTGTTAGTGCTGAAGCGGGAATGCACCAGCGCCAATGCCGTCTCCATCAAGGGATTGGAGAGATCCAGAAAATACTGATCGAGCTGACTGGTCGTGAGCATGCCTTTGTAGACCAGCGTCTTGTGCGACAAGCTGGCAACGTACCAATAGTCGGCGCCGCCGATGGTCGAGACGCGAATCTCGCTATAGGCGCGTTTGCGAATCACATACAGCTTGCGCTCGAACGCCGCTGCGTCGTGGGTATCACTACCGCGGCCGATGAAGACCTGCCGAATAAACGGCTCGCTCGAGCGCGCGGTCTCGCCCAGCATCGAATTGTCAGTGGGTACGGTACGGGCGCCGAGCCACACCTGACCCTCAGACTGCACGACGCGCGCGAACACTTCTTCGATGCGCCGGCGCTGCGTGGCGTTACGCGGGGCGAAGACCAGGCCGGACGCGTATTCGCCCGGCTCCGGCAGGCGGATACGAGCATCTTTACGCGCCACTTCCTTATTGAATGCATGTGGCATCTGCAAGAGCACACCGGCACCGTCGCCGGTGTTTACCTCGCAGCCACAGGCACCGCGATGGTCGAGGTTCTTCAGTACCTGAATGCTTTGCTGCAGGATCGCGTGCGATTGACGGCCCTTGATGTCCACGACGAAGCCGAAACCGCAGGCATCGCGCTCATTGCGCGGGTCATACAGGCCCTGCTTGGGCGGTGGCCCCAACCTCGGTGTGCGACTCATCGTGTACTCTCCGACCGCCCAATCGCGGCGCGAACTATCCCGCGCTACCGACCCCTGCCGGTAACCTATTGATCTGCATATAAAAAGAGAGGCGCCAGGACTTCGTCGGCCCCGGATGGCACCTTATATATAGGACTGATGATACCGGCTGCGCGCGGTCGGTCAATTGGGGTGCAGCATTGGGCCCGAAAACCACCTGCCTTGCACGAATACGGCCGCCAGCACGATCGCTGCGCCGAGGTAGAAGGTCGGCCTGAGATCCGCCGCCTCGCCAAGCAACACGGCGGCGATGACGATGGTGTAGATCGGCTCCAGATTCACCGCCAACTGCGACGTGAACGCGCTCAGATAGCGTAGAGCGGCTAACGAGAGCGCGAATGGCAATAGCGTACATACGATCGCCAGCACCAGCAGCAAGCCGAAATCGTGCCGGCTCGGCATCAGACCGGCTATCCCGTCAGCCGACAACAGCGGGATGGCGAGCGCGAGCAGCACGAAGCCGGCGCCAACCTCCAGCGCCGTGATGGCGAGCACCGAGTGCCCAGCGAGATTGCGCTTGTTCAGGGAATTGACGATGGCGATCAACACCGCCGAAGTCACTCCCAACCAGAATCCCAGCCGCATCGCGGCGGGTATGCCGCCGACCACCAGCGCCACGCCTGGCACGATCAGCGCGCCTAACAATAGGTTCCGCACCTCGAAGCGAGTGCGGGTCAATAGGGGCTCGACGATCGCCGTAACCGCTGGCGCGATCGCCATGCAGGTCGCGGCAACCGACGCGTTCGCGAGCTTGATCGACTGGTAGAACGTCAGCCAATGCAAAGCAAGCAGCCCACCTATCGCCGCGAACGTCGCGATTGTCGGCCATCGTATGGCCCGCACCGACCGCCAGACGCTCGGTAGGATCGCAAGACAGGCAGCAACCAGCAGCATGCGCCACCAGACGATCTCAAACGCCGGTAGTGAGATCAGTCGACCAAAGATCGCGGTGAAACCCCACAGGAACACGCACAGGTGAATCTGCAGAAGAGCGCGATTGTGGGCTTGCATCAGTCGGGCATGATACCGCCGGACGCGTCCTCAAAGAGCCGCTGGGCGAAACATCGCGACGAGATTGCGGCCGTTGCCCTTGGCCTCTTGTAGCGCCAGGCGCACAGCCGCTATCAGTTCATCGGAACTCGATTGTTTCCAAGTCGTTACGAAGCCGATACTCACCGTCAGCTCAAACTGCGGCGGAACGTTGAGCTGCACGGCGGCGCGCAAATCCTCGACAAGATCCGCCGCAGCGATGGCATCGGTATTGGGCATCAACCAGACAAATCGGTCTGCGCGCAGTCGGCCGACCAGATCGACCGGCCGTGACATGCCCGCGATCAACCGTGCGATACGCACGAGCTCACAATCGCCCGCCGGCTGACCGAAACGTTCATTGAAAGCGGCAAAGTGATCGACGTCAATCATCGCTACTGACAAGGGTTGCCGCAGTGGATCCGCCGCCACGCAAGCCGCATCGAGACTGCTGCGCAAATGCGCAGCGCTCGCGACACCTGTCAATGCATCAATCGATAACTCGCTCATCAAGACCGTGCTCATCGATTCCACAAGCTACTCCAAGCTACTCGCGATCGCGATGATGCGAGGCACCCGCTGGTAGACTGTTAGTGCGCAGCTTAATGGATCCTTAACGGTGAGGCCGTGTTTTTCGCTGCTGCACCGCACATGCACGCGTCACTCGAGTTGTTAACAATTGTTTGCAGTCAATTGAGTATCCTGAGTACGACACGGCGGTTGGCGAGACGACCTCGCTCCGTGTCGTTGTCAGCGATCGGCCGGCTTTCGCCATAGCCCTTCGCAGAAAGCTCGTTCTTCACGCCATTATCGCGCAAATAGGCCATGACACTCTGCGCGCGACGTTGTGAAAGATTGAGGTTGTAGGCGTCCGAGGAGCGGCTGTCCGTATGGCCCGCAACCTCGATCGCAAGGTCAGGATAGCGCCGCAATGTATCCGCGGCAGCGTCCAGAATCCCGAAGGACTCCGGCAGCAGCTCGTCGGAATCGCTCGCAAAGTTCACGCCATCGAGACGGATTTCGGTGCCAATTGAGCAACCGCGCGTATCCACACGCTCGCCAGGCGGCGTAGTGGGACACTGGTCGACGCCGTTCAAGACGCCATCGCGGTCATCATCGGTCGCTACCGGACAACCCTCAGCATTGACCTTGCTGGCGGCTGGACTGGTCGGGCACTGATCGATCGCGTTAGGCACGCCATCACGATCGTCGTCCGGTTGCGGACAATTCGCGGAGAAGCGTTCGGCGTCGGCCGCCATGCGCTCAGCCTCGTCGATATTGAAGCGGGCATGACGATAGCCGGTCTCTTGATAATCATGACCGGCTTCATTCAGCTTCACCTCGAGGCATGCGGTCTCGAGCGTGGCACAGCGAAATCCCGGCGAGGCCTGCAGCGTGTCGATCTTGGCCCACAGATCCTCGCGAATCTTCGTGACCGTGGCGATCTGCCTGGGCGCTGACATCGCGGGTCGGGAACCCGTCTCCATGACATCGAGAATACCGTCAGCCTCCGTCAGTGCCGCTTCGATCACGCGACTGCGATCGTTCTCGTGGTACTCCTCGAGCGCGAACGATACCCAGCACTGCGCTTTGGCAAGATGGTAATCCCGTACCGGTATGCCGCCGTCATTGAGCGCCTTGATGCGGGTCTGAAAGCCCTCGATCGAGTCGAGGTCTTTGCGGATCACGCTGTCGATGATCCTGCCATCGGCGAGTGATTTCTCCGCCGTGGTGCCGCATGCGCCAATTGTTAGTGCGACGAGACCCAGTATTGCTATGCGAATTGTCATCATGATCCTATCTCTCGAGAGAGTTGTTCCAGGAGCGGTCACGACCGCTGAACAGTTTTTCATCGAATTTGAAGCGCAGCCGGATGTAGGCGCCGCGCCGGGTGTAGTCGCTGTCGACGAGATCGTCGTCGCTGAAGCCCGAGAAGTTGTAACCCACCGACAGCCAGAGGTTGTCAATGAACGAGTAACCTGTCTCGAAGCCGAGACCCAGCTGTCGCGCGCCCTCACCGTCGAACACGCTGCCGACGAAGCCCGCGTCCCAGTGTTCGGTCAGGTCGTACATGACGCGACCGGAGACCAGGTAGGCGTTGAAGGCGTCATTGACGGCGCCGAAGCTCTCGTCCACCCATTTGCCGGCCAGCTGTCCGGAGAGTGTCAACGTGCGACGCGGCTTGAAGTTGGTATGCAGCGAAACTACATGCGCCTTGCGATCGAATGGATCCAGGAGCGCGGTGTCTTTCTCGAGCTTCAGCTCGTAGCGCATCAGCGAGTTCCACCGATTCGTATCGGTGTCACGGAACGCCGCACCCACGATCGCACGATCAAGCATGCGCTCACCGAGCGCGGCGTCCCGATTGTCGGTCGAGGAGTAGACGTTGCGCGCCAGGAGGCTCCAATCGCGCGACAGTTTGCGTGTATAGGCAAGTGTTGACAGATAGGTGTTGGAGGTTTCGTCGTCGCGGAACTCGAAGCGTGCACTCGTCTTGTAGAGCTCGCGCGCGGTGTACTCCACGCCGACACCCACCGCCGTCGCATCGCCTTGCTGGCCGGCGACGGCCTGCACGCGCTCGAGGCTCGTGCTGAAGGCCAGGCCTTCGCGAACTGGCCAGAGGTTGCGCAAACCAACGGCAGCCTCGCCCTCACGACCCGGCAGCGCATCGCGCATGCGGTACTCGGAGAACACGGAACCGTCGGTCATATAGGCCGAGTCCACACCGAACACCGTGGCGCGGCGGGCTTCGCCGTCGTTCAGGCCGTACAGACTCGAGATGCTCTTGGCGTACTCGTGTCGTACGTAGAGCCGCGCCTTGTCGAGCACCTGGTACTCGCCGCCGGCCCCGTATGCGTACGCTCCGGTGTCGTCGATACCCTGCTCGCCTTCCACGTAGACCAGGGATTTTTCCTTGATTTTCGCCGAGAGCTTCAGCCGGCCCGTGGTGTTCTGGCCCGAAGCCAGACCACCATTCTGATAGGCACCGACCGGCAGAGAGCCCGACGTCTGGAAGTTATAGACACTCGAGAAGGTCGTCGTATTCTGCAATGGCGCACCGGCTTGCACTTCGTCGTCGAAGTAGCGCACGCCCGCTTCCGCGTGGAAGATGCCATTGAACCAGTGGCCCAGCGCGATCTGACCACCGAGCCGATCGGCGCCAATGGTGGCGTCCTGCGTCTGGATCGCCTCGACCATCAAATCCGTCGCGTCGCTGAAGCTGTAAGTCGCCTTGGCGCTCGCCTCACGTCGGCCCTGGTTCAACACCGCGAGCGGGTTGTCGAAATCATCAGTCGTACGGCCGTAGAACATTCGTGCAGCGAATTTCTCACCGTCGTGACGCAGCTCGGTGCGGAACCCGTAGCCTTTCGACTCAAGCTGCACTAACGAGCTGTCCCGTTCGCTTTGCGCAGTTTCCACCAGCCAAGTCGTCGCCTCGCCCAGCTTCAGCGTGGCATTGGCGCTGCCGAGCGCATAGGGCGTGTTCGGATCATCATCGAGCGCGTAGCTCACGCCCAACTCAAGTCGGCCACCCAGTGTCCACTGCGCATTGACGCCACCGACCCAGAACTCTGGCCCGCCCTGATCGACTTCGTACGTGACGCGGATCGAGACGGGATTCAGGCGCTCATCGAGCGACGGGATCGGTTTACGGAACAACAACCGCCCGGTAAAGGGCTCGAACTCGTAGTCTGTGAAGCGAGCGAGTGATGTCGTCGACAGGATCACCGACGGCTGGTTGCGATCGCGTACGATCAGCTCGACCTTCTCACTGTTAGTGACACCGTTACTGCTCGAGACGGCATAAGGACCGGAGATGCCGCGGCCCGGCTGTTCGTCGATTACCTGCTTGACCGAATCCTTGGCGCCCCACAGATTACTGACGAAATTGCCGGACTCGTAGTGATGCTTGCCGCCCGTGACGCTGCGGCTGTAGAGCCCCAGGCTGCGGGCGTCGCTGACACCGTCCTCGCTGTTGAAATCGCCGAATAGCAGGAACGAATTGTCCTGGTCCACTCGCAGGTAACCGCGCCGCGAGGATTGCGCGTCGAAGCCGCGAATACTGGCGTCGCCGTAGATCGGGTAGAATTGATCGGGTTGAATATCGCGAAACAGGCGGATTCGATCCTTGTCGGTATCGAGCGCTGCCGTCACGAGATACTTGTCGCGCCAGGTGTTCTTCAGGAAGAACGCGGCACGGCCAAAGTAACGGGTATCGTCAACTTTGCTGCTGCGCGACAGGTCGGAGAGCTCGTCCTCGAGCCCATCGCGCGCGATCACTGGCGTATTGGCATCGCTGCTCTTACTACTGAACGAGACCACACCCTCGACGATACCGACCGCGAGCGCCGGCCGCAGGTCCGGCACGAACGAGATCTTGCCATCGACCGAGACATCGCCCGACGAGACGCGAATCCGGGCATCACCCGGTTCGTACGGCGCTAACAATGTCACCTCGGCGACTCCATTCTCCACCATGATTTGGGTACCGGGCTCGCGTCGGTCGCTATCGGCGAGGAACTTGGGCGCTTCCTTGACCAAGTAGGTGTCCTGTGTCAGCACGCGGCCACGGCTGGCCTCGAACGTCACCTTGGTAGGCTGTGTCAGCGGCTGGCCGTCGGCATCGAACAACTCGATCGAGATGCGCACCTCGGACTGTCCATCCGCGGGCACACCATCCCGGTAGATCGACACCTTCATGGCCTGTTTGTCAGTCAGCGACTGCGCGCGTGTCTGCGCCGACAGCAGCCGAGCCGTTGGCCCTGGTGGCAGGGAACACGTGCGCGAGTTCAGCGTCGGTTGCTCGATACCGTCGTAGCGACCGGGCTGATCGGCGCACGCCGGCAGCACGTCGCCGGCGCCCGCGGGTCGGATCGGATCCTGCGCAAGAACGGGTGTTGCCACTAACTGGGCGGCCAGCGTTACGCCGACGACAGTCACTAACACGGCCATGCGGATATTGGTGGCGCCCATTAGCGTGATCCCCCACGCTTGCGGCTCGTCCTGGTGGGTGGTCGACAACTGGTGCCGCTTTCACGGTACACGCCGTCAGCGGACTGACGCGTCAACTCACAGCGCGTTTCCTTGCGCGAGTCGAGTGTCAGCGCTGGTACGTCATCGCCCTTCTCCACTTCAGGTGCGGAGACTTCACCCAGACTGGCGCGGCGGCCAAACACCTGGCCCATCACGTCCCTCGAGCAGTTGCGGACGTGGAAATCGGCGCGGTGCAACTCACCGTTCTTGAGGTCGACAAAACGTGAATCCGGATCGCCGGCGTTTCGCGTGTCGACGGTATCGAGCAGCGCGCCCTTCGGGAGCGTCGATCGATCAACCTTCAAGACGTGTGTGATCGGCTTGAGGCCACAGTACGAGTACTTACCCTCCGAGTCCGAAATCAGATACGTGCCGTCCTCGAAGTACAGACGCACACCCGGGACGCCAACTTCTTCGGCATCCTGCACGTCATTCTCGTTGCAGTCGGTGTAGATCTTGCCGATGACACAGGCGTCGGTCGTGAACACACCGCCCAACACCTTGACCTTGGCGCGACCTTCGTTCGAGCTCACGGCATCGGACACCGCGCGAGCGCGGTTGATCCCGTCGCCCTGCTGCGCACCGACACCGACGCGCACCCGATAGGTGAGTGTCATGGACTGGTTAGCCGGCAGCGGCGACATGATCGGGAACGTCAGGATCGGGCCAGGTGCACCTTGCGGGTCGGCAAATACGACTGCACCCGAGCTGCCTGGCAACAGGATGTGCGCAGTACCGTCGATGTAACGAAAGCCGAGCGGCAGACGATCGGTGATCGTCAGGTCCGGCAAGCCTCCACCTTGCACGTTGCGCACCACGATCGTGTAGCGCACCGAATCACCCAGCTCGACTTCGTCATCGTCAACGGTCTTCTCGAGCGAGATGATCGAGGGCACGATCGGGTCGAGCGGGATGTGATTGTGCACGACACCCTGCGTGGCCGAACCGAAGCTGATCTGCGTGTAGTACGTGGTGCTCGCCCCTACAGCTGGCGCGATGGCCTGCGGCTGGATCGCGGCCGCACCCACACCATTCGGTGCCGTGTAACTGCCCGAGGTCGGGATCAGCATCGACGGCGCGGTATAGAGCGACGGCGGCGTGGTCACGAGTGCAAAGCTGCAAGATGCGGGCGCGTTGCTTCCCAGCAGGAATTGGTAGTAGCCATTCGTCCCCGTAGTCATCGAGACCGCCGTGCCACTGATGGTGTAACCACCGGTGTTGGCGTTGACGAGCATCGTGGCCGGATCGTAGTTCGGGCACGAACCTACGGGCTGCAACGTGACCGTTGCACCCGGCACCACTTCACGCGTCACCGCGTCGTACACGACACCCGACGGATCGACCGGCAGGCTCTGCTCGCGAATGTTGCCACCGGGTGGCAGCGTCACTTCGAGCGCACCGCGCGGGTTGTTTGGCGCCGCTTGCGAGCCGTTCTGCGGGTCGCCGGTGTTGCCATTGACCGGCGTGCCGTAAGCTACCCCGCTCGTCGGATCACGGAACAGGACGTCATAGGTGCCCGGCACCACGGCCAGGAGCGAGTAGTTACCCGCCGCGTCGGTCTGCGTCGTGCGCACGGGTGTTGAGCCCGCTGGCGCGGCTGGATCGACCAGTTCGACGATCCAG
>JAGRJB010000121.1 GCA_020442965.1 Pseudomonadales bacterium | reverse complement strand
ATGATCCAGCCGACGCCACGACGCTCTCGAGCGACTCCCTCCGCAATCTGCTGATCGATCGTCGCGGCATGGTATGGGTCGCCTCGAGCCACGCGGGCCTGAATCAACTCGATCCGGCAACTGGCAAGGTACAGAGATTCCGTCACGACACCCAGCGCGCCGACTCCTTGGCGGACGATACGCTCTATGCCTTGCTCGAAGATCGCGCCGGTGTGCTGTGGATCGGTACCGGCGCGGGCCTTGACCGCTACGATGCGAGTCGCCAGGTGTTCGAGCACTTTGAATTGCCGGACGCTAGCGGCGAAGCACGTAGCGTCCTGTCATTGCTTCAAGACAGCCGTGGTGACATCTGGATCGGGACGTTCGGGGCTGGACTCTACCGACTCGATACCGTGACACGCCGATTTACTCGCTTCAAGAACGACACTCGTAACCCCGAGTCTCTCAGCGGCGACGATGTCCGAGCGGTCTACGAAGATGACCAGAAGCGTCTCTGGGTCGGTACCGCTTCGGGGCTCAACCTTTTTATTCGGGGTAGCCAGACGTTCCTGCGCTATCAGCACGATCGCGGCAATCAACACAGTCTGGCTGATGACGCCGTGATGTCGATTACCCAAGACCGCAACGGACTGTTGTGGATCGGCACGCGCAGCGGGGGCGCAAGCCGCTGGAACCCGCGCAGCTGGTCTCTGGGTACGATCAGGCCAAGCTGGAGCAAGACGGGCGCCCCGGTCACCTCATTCGCCGATGAAGCGAATGGCGCGCTCTGGATCGGTACCATGGGCGACGGACTGTGGAGAGTTCCAGCCGACGCCACGGATGCGCTACCGGTCACGCGGTTCACATCTAACAAGCGGACCATTCCCGGTGGCGATCAGATCATGGCACTGCGCCACGACAGCGCCAACAATCTTTGGATCGGCACGCTCAACGGCGGCGTCACGCGGCTCGCCCCAGACGGCCAGATGCTCAATTTTCGTGCCGGCGCCGATTCCACACGGCACCTCGGCGCGGACGGCATCATGAGCCTGTTCGAGGACCACTCCGGTCGAATGTGGATCGGTACGTTCGAGGGCGGAGTCAGCATCTACGACCCACAAACCGCAACGCTCAGTCGGCTGAAAGATGCGTCTGGCGCCAACACATGGCTCGAGAAAATTCGCGCCGCAACGATCGTCGAGGATCTCAACGGCTATGTCTGGATCGGGACGGACGGACAGGGGCTGCTATTGGTCGACCCGGCGCGCGGCTTTGTCCGGCGTTATCTGGAAGAAGAAGGGTCGCCAGACAGTATCAGCAGCAACGCCATCTACGATCTCACGGTTGATTCGAGCGGTACGCTCTGGATCGGTACCGGCGGCGGTGGCCTCGATCGCCTGATCGGCTCGTCGCTCAATCCCGCTGGAGCACGGTTCAAGAATCTGGGCGCAGCCGACGGGCTACCTAGTACCGTAGTGTACGGAATCGAGCAGGATTCGGCCGCTGGCCTATGGCTCAGTACCAATGGCGGTCTGGTCCGGTACAACCCAGGCAGCAACGAGATCAAAACCTTTCATACGCCGCATGGTGCCCAGGGCGAAGAATTCAACTTTGGCGCACATCACCGTACACGCGGCGGGCGCTTGTTATTCGGCGGCACCGAGGGCTACAACGATTTCGACCCACGGCTGCTGCAGCTCAATGACCATGCGCCCGGTATCGTACTGACGAACTTGTCGATCCTCAATCAGGACCTGCTCACGGGCCGATCGGCACAACTACCGCCCCGCGTCGAACTGGGTTATCGCGAGAATCTGCTGTCAGTGGGCTTTGCAGCCACCGACTACACGGACCCGCTGAAGAATTCCTACATGTACCAGCTCGAGGGATTCGACGAACGCTGGGTCGCGCTCGGTCGACGTCGGCAGATCGACTTCACCAATCTGGCGCCCGGCAACTACACACTACATGTTCGGGCGGCTTCGGCGGAATCGGTCTGGAACAACGAGGGTCTCAGGCTGCCGATCGTCGTTCGGCCGGCTCCTTGGGCGACGACCGGCGCCTATCTGGCGTATTGCATCGCCACCCTGTTGTTAGTGATAGCAGTGGTCTCTCGGCACGCGCGGCGTCAACGCGCGCAGCAGGAGTACGCCCGCCGGCTGGAAACCGAGGTCGCGGATCGCACCAGCGAGCTTGGCCTGCGTAACCAACAGCTCGCCGAAGCGAGCGCCGCCAAGAGCAACTTCCTGGCGCGGATGAGTCACGAGATACGCACGCCGATGAACGGCATCATTGGAATGTCCGAGCTGCTGAACATGACGGATCTGAACGTCCAGCAACGCCACTACTCCCAGACGATCGCGCGTTCCGGTCAGAGTCTGCTGCAAATCATCAATGACATCCTCGATCTGTCCAAGATAGAAGCCGGGCGGCTCGCGCTCGAGCAAACCAGCTTCGATCTCGAAGATATCGCGGCGGATTGTATGGGCCTACTTGCCCCGCTTGCCAGCAAGAAGGATCTCGAGCTGGTTACTGCCGTCTCGCCGCAGGTGCCACATTCGCTCGTGGGCGATCCGCTGCGACTTCGGCAGATCTGCATGAACTTGTTAGGCAACGCGCTGAAGTTCACCCACGAGGG
>JAGRJB010000120.1 GCA_020442965.1 Pseudomonadales bacterium | reverse complement strand
GTTGACGTCGAATTTGAGGACATCTGGACCGATCCGGTCGCAAGCGGACGGGCGGCGGATGCTTCTTTTCAATGGCGCTATACCGACCTGACAACCCCGAGCCCCACGTCGGCTGACTGCAGTACACGCTGGAGCGCCACTTGCCGCATCGTCATTAACTACGAACAACACATCCATCCGCTCTGGTCGACACCCCGACTGTCGCTAGCAGCAGACGGCGTGACGGTCCTGAGTGACCATACCTGTACCAACTGTCACAATACCCGGGATGCGGCGGGGGTCACGATTGTTCCGGCAGGCCAGCTGGACCTGTCAGACGGCCCGTCCGACGACGTGGCACTGCAGTTCCGCGCTTATCGCGAGTTGCTGTTCACCGATAACGCGCAGGAAGTTAACATGGGCGGGTTGCAGGACGTCGTCGTCCCCGGTCCCCCGGACGCGGCTGGCAATCCCACCTTGGTGGGTGTGCCGGTTGCACCGACGATGCGCGCCCTGGACGCACGCGGCTCCACCCGCTTTTTTCGTCGCTTTGCGGTGGGTGGTAGCCATGAAGGTTATATGAGTCCGGCGGAACTCCGCTTGGTGTCGGAGTGGCTGGATATTGGAGCGCAGTATTACAACGATCCGTTTCAGGCTCCGGAAAACTAGCCTTGCGCTCCTGCTCGCTTGCATTGCGTTGTCGTCGGTCTTGGCGCCGCACGCCCGTGCGGCCGATCAGGACAACGATCGCAAGCGCGACAAGTACCTGCAGCTATTCGTCGTTCAGCCTTACCTCGAGTTACGCACCGGCGCCGGCCGCGGCTATCCGGTTACACAGGTCGTGGCGCGCGACGAGAGTGTGGACGTCATCAAACGCAAGACCGACTGGTACAAGGTGCGCACTGAGCATGGCATCGAGGGCTGGGCGAGCGCCAAAGACATGGCCAAGTTGCAGCTCGCCGACGGCGCGTTCTTCAAGGTGGATTTCGGGGACCTCGAGGGGTTCGCGCGCCATCACTATGAACTCGGCATTCTAGCGGGTGACTACGGCGGCGCGACGCTGATTGGCGGACACTTCTCCTACTCGCTGAATCCGTCGCTCAAGATCGATCTTGCCGCCTCGAAGTTTCTCGGTAACGCAACCAACGGCGAAAAGTACGAAATCGGTCTTAACCACGTATTTCTGCCGAATCGGCGCTGGTCGCCGTTCTTCGAACTCGGTACGGGTATCGTGCATATCGAACCGCGTGTCACGCTCGTCACGCCGATCGATCGAACCGACCAGACCGGCTATGTCGGCGCCGGCATGCGTTTCTACATCGCCCGCCGCTTCTTTCTGCGCGGCGAATACCGTTGGAACACTGTGTTCACCAGTCGCGATGACAATGAGGATATCAAGGAATGGAAACTCGGACTCGCCGCATTCTTCTGATGCGCCCGCTGCTGCAAGCCGCGGTCGTCGGCGTACTAGTCCTGGCGCTCTCGGGTTGTCAGGCGTTGCGCTGGCCGTGGCTCGGCCGCGACCGGCAAAGTGTTGAGCCACTCGAAACCGAAGAGCAGGCGGAACAGGCGGAGCTCGACGAACTCGACCGACCGCCCCCGCGGGTCATTGATCCGCAGGTCGAGCGACGCAAGATCAAGGTTCCGAAGATCGACGACGAGAATTTCGAACTGGGCGTCACCTACGGCTTTCTATCGATCGAGGATTTTACGACCAACGCCATTTACGGGATCACGGGCAGTTACCATGTGACAGAAGACTTCTTTCTGCGCGCCGATGTGGGCCGTTCGAACGCTGGACGCACGAGTTTCGAGACCTTGGGTGGCAATGTGCAGCTCTTGACCGAATCCGAGAGGCAGTTCACGACTTACAGTCTCTCGGTGGGCTACAACTTCCTGCCGGGCGAGGTGTTCGTGGGCCGCAATGTCGCCATGAACAGCTCGTTCTACGTGCTGGGCGGCATTGGCTGGACGAAGTTCGCGGGCGACGACCGTTTGACGTACAACTTCGGTGCAGGCTTCAAGGTGCTGCCGAGCGATTGGCTCGCGTTGCACATTGGCGTGCAGGATCGTGTCTTCGATTCGGACTTGTTAGGCCGCACGAAGGTGACGAACAACATCGAGATGGTGCTTGGCGCGACCGTTTTCTTTTGAGTGAGGCCGCGATATGAACCCGATAGAATCCTTGAAAAAGCCGGTGTCGACTTTGGTCCGAAGCGTTGTTCTCGCGCTCGTGATTGCCACCCCGGTGTTTGCACTCAGCACATCCGCTCCAGCGCCTGGCTTTAGTTTGCAGACGCGTGGCGGGCAGACACTGAAGCTCGCCGACCTGCGAGGTCAGGTGGTCATGATCAATTTCTGGGCGACCTGGTGCGGCCCCTGCCGCCAGGAAATGCCGCTTCTCGAGAAGATCCACAAGAAGTACCAGCCGCTGGGCTTTACTATGCTGGGTATCAACGTCGAGCCGGACCCGAAAGCGGCCGAAGCGTGGCTCAGCAAGGAAATGCCGGTCAGTTTTCCGATCGCCTTCGACACCGACAGTCAGGTCAGCAAGCTCTACAAGGTTGCCGGCATGCCGAGCACGGTGATCGTGGACCGCAAGGGTAATGTTCGCGTGATTCACAAGGGCTACAAGGCCGGTGACGAGAACGAGTATCTGGCCCAGATTCGGGCACTGGTCAAGGAGTAGCGAATGCTCGTGCGTACGGTATTGTTGGGACTCGCGGTGATGATCGGTGCGAGCGCCTGCTCGCCGATCGAACCCTGGGTCAAGCCATACGAGCGCGAGAACATCGCCGATCCAATCATGTCGTTCAATCGCGATCCCGTTTCGCAGAGCTACCTCGATCACGTCTACGAGGTTCGCGAAGCCTCTCGCGGTGCCACCGGTAGCTCCGGCGGCGGCTGCGGCTGCAACTGATCACCGGTCGCACTCTCTGCATCATGCGCACAATCCAGTCACATCCCGAACGATTCACCATAAGCCGGAATGCGGTGCCGCGCGTTGCGCTCGTGCTCGCTGGCATTGCGCCCCTGCTGGCCGCGCCGTTTGCCGGCGCAACCGTGCTGCCAGAGGAACGAGCGGACCTGATGTACCACCGCTACGATGGTGGTGACGTCACGGTCGATGGTCCGTCGGTGCTCGTGCGCAAGAATATCGGCGACAAGGTGTCGGTCTCGGCTAACTACTACACCGATTTCGTATCCTCCGCTTCGATCGACGTACAAACCTCGGCGAGCCCATACAAGGAAACACGCAACCAATACAGTCTGTCGACCGATGTACTGAACGGCAAGGCGCTTTACAGCCTGGGCTACATCCGCTCGTCGGAGAGTGACTATAAGGCGGACACTGCCTTTGCCGGCGTAAGCCAGAGCCTGTTCGGCGACCTGACAACTATCTCGTTTGGTTATCGTTATGGCGATAACGAGATCGGTCGCAATGTCGCCGGCACGCTTGATCCAAATTTCAAAGAACAGATGAAAACGCAGGGCTTCTCGGCCGGTCTCTCGCAGATCCTGACGCGCAGCATGATCCTGTCGTTCAACTATGAGGTCGTGACCGACGAAGGGTTTCTGCGCAGCCCGTATCGGTCGGTTCGATACCTGGAGAGCGCGACAACCCAAGCGGTGCAGAGCGAGGTCTATCCCCGCACGCGCACCAGCAACGCCGGCTCGTTGCGCGGCAAGTATTTCCTGCCGTGGCGCGCGGCGGCTGAATTGGGCTATCGCTACTACACCGACACCTGGGGCGTACGCGGCCAGACGGCCGACCTCGGCTACACACACCCGAAGGGAAAATGGACGTTCGAAGGGTCGGTGCGCTACTACACGCAGCAGCGCGCCAACTTCTACCAGGATCTGTTCCCGCGGCGGGATTTTGCCAACTTTCTGTCGCGTGACAAAGAACTCGCCACTTACGACAACGTGACATTGAGCGTCGGCGCGACATACGATTTCCATATTCCGCGAGTTGCCTGGATCGACAAGAGCTCGGCATCCATCCGCTACAGCTTCCTCACGGTGAAATACGACGATTTCCGTGATGCGACCAAGAGCTTCGGCAAATTCGGCGTCCTGCCGGACGAACCGCTTGCGCCGGGTACCGAGCCGCTCTATAAGCTCGATGCCAGCGTGCTACAGCTGTTCATGTCAATCTGGTTTTGACGGCACGCTGGCGGCAGGTACAACCGGCGGCGCCAGGCCACTCGAGTACAGTACCTTCCCGGCGGGTGTGACGAGGACCGCATCGACGTCCTGCAAGCGCTCAATCAGTTCCAGGCCCCGCTCGGGCCCTAACACGAATACACTGGTCGACAGCGCGTCCGTGCGCAGCGCGGTCGGGCCGATGACCGTCGCGCTGCGCAGACTGCGCGCCGAATCGCCCGTTTTGGGATCGATGATGTGGTGAAATCGCTGTCCGCCCTCATCGAAGTACCGCTCGTAGTCGCCCGACGTTGAAATAGCTGCGTCAGTCAGCGGCAGTCGCAGGAAGGATACCGCCTCGTTGTTAGGATCGCGCACCCCCACGATCCAAGGTTTGCCAAAACGGTCACCGATAATGCGGGTGTCGCCCCCCGAATTGACCATGGCCCGATCGTACCCGGCGCGACGCAGGATCTCGATGCCGCGGTCAACCGCGTGGCCCTTGGCGATCCCTCCAAGGTCGATCTTCGTCCCTTTGCGTGTGAAGCGCACCGTGCGATTGGCGGCATCTAGCACCACGTGGTGGTAATTGATGCCCGGCAACGCCGCGAGTCGTGCGGCCGCGTCGGGGTGGATGTGTTGGCGAAAGTCGTAGAGATAACCGACGCTCGCATAAGTGATGTCGAAAGCGCCGGCCGTTTCTTTGGAATACTCGAGCGCGACACGGATGAGGTCGAACAACTCCTGACTGACGACCACCGGCTTATCCGCAGCCAGACGATTGACCGCCGCGAGTTGCGTATCAGGCTTCCACGTACTCATCAGGAGATCGATCCGTCGCATATCTGCGAACACTGACGCGATTGCCTGCTCGGAGCGATTGCGATCGTCGCTCCATAGCTCGACCGCACAGCGCGTTCCCATGATCGCCGCTTCGCGATAAAGCCATTCCGCGTGCGCCGTGTCTGCGCCGATCGGCGCTAGCAACGCGAGCAGCACCCACGTGAACCCGCGTGCTCGTCGACTTGTCTCTGTGTATGCCATCAGCGGATTATGACTGCGACCGGCGCAATAAGTTAGACTGCACGTCAAGAGTGAGTCCGCTGTTCTGTCGCGGGCTTTTATGAGAGGAGTATTACGATGATTCGTCGCTTCGCCATTGGCCTGTTCGTTTTGGTCGTCGCGGCCGCCTGGGCGCCGCAGTCCGTCGCGCAATCGGGCGCTCGCGAGGAAGCGCGCCTGATCGAGGCGGCCGGAGTACTCGAAGAGCTGCGCATGACACGCGATCAATTCATCCCCGATCGCCTGCTCG
>JAGRJB010000119.1 GCA_020442965.1 Pseudomonadales bacterium | reverse complement strand
TCCGAGTACGACGGCCGCAGCGACATGAACTCGGGGCGGCCAGAACCCTACCTTGATGGGAGCCGCGCCTGATTGCCGCGACCAGTGCCAGAACCCGTACGCGGACATCACGACATAGTAGACCTGCAGTAACGCTTGCATCGGCAACTGACGACTTGCCGCGAGGCCGGCCAGCAGCATGGAACTACCAGCTCCAGCAATCCAACAAAGCCGATTCCTTCGAACTGCGAGAATCGAGTAAGCGACGCCGAGAATGAGCGCGAGAATTTCGAGCGGCGAACTCGCAGCGAAGCCGGCAATGACCCTGTCGAGCACGCGTGGTCAGGGCGCGTATGGGCCGATGATCTTCAGCACGAACACGGACTTGTCAGCACGCTCGAACACAGTGCGGCATTCCTGCGCCAACATCGCCATCACCGAATCGTACGGTCCAAAGATCTGCGTGCTCATGCTGCTCGTGACGACCTTGAGGCCCGGGTGCAAATTCAGCCGCTCGATGAACGCTGCGATCACTGGAACAAACTCGCGATCGAGCGGATACAGACTGACTTCTACACCGATGTCCATGCTGCTGATCTACCTCTCAATCCCATGCGTAATGAAGCGTTACACCGATCTGACGGGGGTCGGCTGCCTGCGTATAGAGCCTAACAGGAAAATCCGGCGGTTCGTTGCCGAACGAAAACCCACGTTGCGAGTACGCACGGTCAAACAGATTCCTCGCCCAGAATTCGATGGTTGCGGCGCGCCACTCCAATCCGACTTTCAGGTTGGTGACGGTGTAGGCTCGCGAGCGCTCGTCGTGGCTCGCGGCAAAGTAGAACTCATCGCGGCCGGACACGTCGATGCGCGCGAACCAGCCGTGCGGATGGCGATATGCAGCATAGCTCGCAAACTGATAGCGCGGTGCGTGCGGCTGATCGCGCCCGGACAGATCACGTCCCGCGGTGACGTATTCAAGATAGGTTGCGCGCAGCAGACCCAAGGAACCGCCGATTGACCATCGGCGGGTCGCCTGCCAATCGACCGCCGCCTCCAGGCCCAGATTTCGGCCACGCGCGGCGTTATCGGTGTAATACACGAAACTGAGCGGATCGCCGGGCACTATTTGCGTGGAATTCTCGACTTGTTGCTCACGCCGCTCCATCCAGAATAGGGCAAGACTGCCCCGCAATCGACGATCATCATCCTGTGCCTTCAGACCCACTTCGGCGCTCTCGAGATACTCCGCGGAGAACTCGCGTCGCTCGCTTGGAATCGCAGCACCAAGGTTGAAACCGCCTGCCTTATAGCCGCGCGATACACTCAAGTACAGCGAACGACCAGCGCCCAACCGATGCAGGGCTGTCACCGTCGCACCCCACATCGTTTCACCGGGAGCCAACGACTCGCCGTCGCTATCGTCGTAGCGGACATCGCGTCGCTCCAGTCGGGCGCCCACCGACAGAGTGGTTTCGGTCGCTACCTCGCGCGAGACTTCTCCGTAGAGCGCGCTGTTAGTCGAACGATAGCTGCTGGTGAGCTCGCGCAAAGTGTCACCGCTATAGCGATCGAGTTGCGTACCGTCTTCGGTGAGGCGCAGTGCGTAAAGTCCCAGCGTCCAACTCAAGGGCGTCGATTCGGTCGAGATCAGCCGAATG
>JAGRJB010000118.1 GCA_020442965.1 Pseudomonadales bacterium | reverse complement strand
GCGGCAAGATCCGCATCCCGATCAATGAATCGCAGGACGACAAGTCGCAGATCGAGGAGTATCTACGCGAATATCGGGGCGAGGGAATTCAGCATATCGCTCTCGCGAGTGACGATATCTATCAGACTGTCGCGACCTTGCGCGGGCGCAGCGTGCAGTTCCAGGACACGCTCGATAGTTACTACAGCCAGGTCGATGCGCGCGTCGTTGGCCACGTCGAGAGTCTCGCGGCCTTGCGGGACAGCCGGATACTGATCGACGGCAATCCAGAGAAAAATGAGGGTGTACTGCTACAGATATTCACGCAGAACGTGATCGGCCCGATATTTTTCGAGATCATACAACGCAAGGGGAACGAGGGTTTCGGCGAGGGGAACTTCAAGGCGTTGTTTGAATCGATCGAGTTGGATCAGGAGCGGCGCGGGGTCATCTGATGATCACGCTGTATACCTACTGGCGCAGTTCCGCAGCGTTCCGAGTACGCATTGCGCTGAACCTCAAGGGCATCGATTACGAGCCGCGTTTCGTCAACCTGGTGCGCGACGGCGGCGAACAGAACCAGCCGGCCTACCGCGAGATCAACCCGCAGGGTAGGGTACCCACGCTGGTTCACGACGGTCATGTCATCACGCAATCGATGGCGATTCTCGAGCATCTCGAGGGCGCTTTCCCAAATCCGCGATTGCTGCCGGCCGATGCTTTCGATCGCGCATACGTGCGATCACTCGCGCAGACTATCGTCAGCGACGTTCAGCCGCTGCAGAATACAAGCGTTACGCAGTACCTGACCGGGCAGTTGCATCTGCATGAGCAGCAGCTCGCAGAATGGCTGCGGGTCTGGATTACACGCGGGCTCGCAGCATTCGAAGCGAAGCTGGTAGCAGCAGGGAATACTGGTAGGTATTGCCATGGTGATCAGCCGACGCTCGCGGATTGTTGTCTGTATCCGCAAGTCGCTTCCGCCCGCCGGTTTGGCGTGGATCCGGCCGCGTTCGCGACGATCATGCGAGTCACGGCAGCGTGCGATCGCAGCGACGCATTCGTGCGCGCGTCACCCGAAAATCAGCCGGATCGTGCGTAACTGCGTCGCTCAATTGGCGACGTGCTGGCGCGCGAGATAAGCGCGGCTCTGCATTTCGATCAGACGGCTTGCGGTGCGCGCGAATTCGAACTTCAGTCGGTCACCTGTGTAGAGTCGCTGCGGCGGCGCTGCCGCGGATAGAATCAGGTTGACGCCTCGATCGTAGAATTCATCCACCAAGGTGATGAACCGACGTGCTGCATTCTCGTCAGTAGAGTCGAATACTGGCACATTCGAGATCAACACCGATTGATACTCGCGCGCCAGGTGAATGTAGTCCGAGGGTCCGCGCGGACCCTCGCACAATGCCGCGAATTCGAACCAGACGACGTTCTCGCTTTCGCGCAGCACTGCGATCTTGCGGTTGCCGATCTCGACGAACCCGTCCGTGTCCTCATCGTCGTCGGAGAGGTCGTCGAACAGCTCGGCGAGCATGGTGGATGTCGCTGGATCCGCGCTCGGCAGATAGAGTTGCGCTCGCGCGAGCTGCGTGAGCCGGTAGTCGAATGGTCCTTCGAGGTGGATAACCTCGGTGTGCTTCTCGAGCAAAGCGATCGCCGGCAGGAAGCGCTGACGCTGTAAGCCATCCTGGTACAGTCCCTGCGGCGGCACGTTGGATGTGAACACTAACGCGACGCCATGCCGGATCAAGCCATCAAACAGGCCGCCGAGGATCATGGCATCGCCGATGTCGGAGACGAACAATTCGTCGAAACACAGTACACGCGTCGTCGCAGCGATACGCGCGGCTAGCAGATCGAGCGGCGCTGATTCACCCTTGAGCGTCTGCAACTCGGCGTGCACGTCATGCATGAAGCGATAGAAATGGCTGCGTCGACGCTCGGCGAATTTGAGGCTCGAATAGAACAAATCCATGAGCCAAGTCTTGCCGCGACCAACGTCGCCCCACAGATACACGCCCCGTGGGGTAGCGATTCCTGGGCCATGGCCGAGCAACGTGCTGAGTCGGCTCGTGATCGAGCGCGGACGCGGGGTGCTTAGAGTGCGACGCAGACGTTCCAGCGGCACGAGCGCTGCGAGTTGCGCGGGATCGGCTCGAAAGCCCCGCTTGGCCGCTTCAGCGGCATACAGCCCGGCGAGCACCGAGCTCTTCGGAGTCTTCTGCACGGTTGTCAGGCGCTGAGTTCGGGTCGGTTGCGAAAATGCTCGAGCGCTTCCGGGTTCGCCAGCGCATCGACATTGCGTACCTCGCGCCCGTGCACCACGTCGCGCACCGCCAACTCGACGATCTTGCCGGAGATCGTGCGCGGAATGTCGGGCACGGCGACGATCCTTGCGGGGACATGACGTGGCGTCGTGTTAGTGCGAATCGTATCCTTGATGCGCTGACGCAGACTGTCATCGAGCGATTGTCCAGGCTGCATGCGCACAAACAACACGACTCGTATGTCGTTGCGCCATTGTTGGCCGATCGCGATCGACTCGGCCACTTCAGGCAGGGTTTCCACCTGTCGATAGATCTCTGCCGTGCCGATTCGAACGCCACCCGGATTGAGCACGGCGTCGGAGCGACCGAGAATAACGATGCCGTCGTGCTCCGTCAGCACGGCAAGGTCTCCATGGTGCCAGACATTCTGAAAGCGCTCGAAATAGGCCGCGTGATAGCGCTTGTCGTCGGGATCGTTCCAGAAGCCCAGTGGCATGGAAGGAAACGGCGCCGTACAAACAAGTTCGCCAGATTCGCCGCGGACCGATTGGCGGGACTCATCGACGATCTCGACCCGCATTCCCAACCCGCGTGTCTGAATCTCGCCGCGGTAGACAGGCAGCACGGGACTACCTAGACAGAAGCATGAGACTATATCCGTGCCACCGGAGATCGACGACAACTGCAGGTCCTCCTTGATGTGCTGATAAACATAGTCGAAGCTGTCGGGCAGGAGCGGCGAACCGGTGGACAAAATGGCATGCAGTGCCTTGAGATCGTGCTCGGCGCCCGGTCTCGCCGCCGCTTTCTCGAGTGCTGCGAGATACTTCGCGCTGGTGCCAAAAATGGTGATCGATTCGGATTCTGCCAGTCGCCACAACACGTTGCGATCCGGATAGAACGGCGAACCATCGTACAAGATGAGCGTCGCACCGGTAGCGAGCCCGCTCACCAGCCAGTTCCACATCATCCAGCCGCAGGTCGTGAAGTAGAACATGCGATCGCCGCGCTTCAGATCGGTGTGCAGCAGATGTTCCTTCTGGTGTTGCAGCAGCGTACCACCGGCGCCGTGCACGATGCACTTGGGCACTCCGGTCGTGCCCGACGAGTACAGAATGTAGAGCGGGTGATTGAATGGCAATACGGCAAAGTCGATGTCGTTAGCGGCCACGCCGAACTGATCGTAGAATATGGCGTTGCGCAGCGATGACAAGCTCGGCGCCGCGCTGGCGAACGGTATGACGACCACTCGTTGTACCGATGGCAACTGGCTCACGACGCTCGTCATTGAGGCCAGTGAATCGAGTGTCTTGCCGCCGTAAAAGTAGCCGTCTGCGGTGAACAACACCTTGGGCTCGATCTGGCCAAAGCGGTCGAGCACTCCGTTGATACCGAAGTCCGGTGAGCATGAAGACCAGATGGCGCCGATACTGGCGGTGGCGAGCATCGCCACCACGGCTTCCGGGATGTTAGGCAAGAAACCGGCAACCCGATCGTTCGCCTCGACCCCTGCGGCGCGCAGGCCCTGCGCAACGCGTGCTACTTCGCTGAAGAGCTGCTGATAGGTTAGCGCGCGCCGGCCGGTCCGTTCGCCGACAAAGACCAGCGCCTCGGTCGAATCGCGAAAGCGCAGCAAGTTCGCTGCGAAATTGAGGGTGGCGCCGGGAAACCAGGCGGCGCCGGGCATCTTGTCGCCATCCATGAGCGCAAGTCCGGTGCCCCAGTCGGCACGTACGTCGGCGAAACGTGCAAGCTCGATCCAAAACTCAGCCGGCTGTTCGATGGACCATCGGTAGAGGCCGTCGTAATCGGAAATCTCGGCGGCGCGGCGTGCATTCACACAATCGATGAAGCGTGTAACGTTGGCGCCGGCAATGCGCTGCGGGGAGGGTCGCCACAAGGGGTCGCTCATCATAGGGTCTGATAGTTAGGCCCGGAGCCGCCCTCCGGCGTCACCCAGTCGATGATCTGATAGGGGTCCTTGATGTCGCAGGCTTTGCAATGCACGCAATTCGCCGCATTGATTTGCAGGCGTTTGCCGCCCGCGCCGTCTGGCACCATTTCATAGACATGGGCGGGACAAAAGCGGGTGCAGGGGTTGTCGAATTCCTGTGCACACTTCGTCGCGCAGATGTTGGTGTCTCTCACGTGCAGGTGCACCGGCTGATTCTCATCATGCGTCGTTGCAGCAAAGAATACCGAAGCCAGGCGATCGCGAGGCGGTAGGGTACGCTCGCTCCAGCCGCGGTCTGGCGACTGAAATTCATCGACTCGCCGCAGCGCTGCATAGCTCGCGTGATTCTTCAAAGTCCACGGCAGTTTGCCGGCGGTGACTGTTTCAAGCCCGGCATTCAACAGTCCGAACCATAAGCCGCGTTTGAATGCTGGTTTGAAGTTGCGCACCTTCTTGAGTTCTCGTGCGCCCGCCGACGCGCGCCAGCGCGTATCGAACCCGTCCGATACTCCGGTCTCGGCGAAGTGCTCGGCAGCCAGTACACCGCAGCGGATCGCCTGATGGATGCCCTTGATCTTCGGTACGTTGAGCGTGCCGGCCGTGTCACCCACTAACAATGCGCCCGGCATTTCCAGTTTGGGCAGCGACTGCCAGCCGCCTGCGGCGATACTGCGTGCGCCGGCCGACACGATCTCGCCGCCCTCCAGGAGTGGCTTGACCTGCGGGTGATTCTTGAATTGCTGGAACGCCTCGAATGGCTTGAAGTGCGGATCCGCGTAATCAAGACCGACGACGTATCCAACGTAGATACGGTCGTTGTCGAGATGGTAGAGAAAACTGCCACCGTAGGTCTTGCTGTCGACGGGCCAGCCGAACGAATGTTGGATCAGTCCGGCTTCGACACGCCCCGCTGGCAGTTGCCACAATTCCTTGAAGCCAAGCGCATAGCTCTGCGGGTCGCAATCGGCATCGAGCCGATACCGATCGATCAGCAGTTTGGTCAGGCTGCCACGGCAACCCTCGGCCAGGATGGTGAGTCCGGCGCGAACCTCAGGGCCGGGTGTGTAGTTAGGGCCGGGCTCACCGTTCTTCTCGATTCCCATGTCGCCGATCTGTACGCCAGCGACTGCTCCTGAATCCG
>JAGRJB010000117.1 GCA_020442965.1 Pseudomonadales bacterium | reverse complement strand
GTGGTCGACGTAGGTCTTGTCGGACTCGAAGCCGCCCTGCACAGCGACCGCCTTGAGATCGAGGCCCGTCATATAGCGAGCGAAGGTCTCGTTGTTGTTGTAGCTCTCCCAGTTGTGCATGAACTGCTCGATGAGAGTATCGCCACGCGGAATTTCGAGGTGCAGCATCAGGCCGCCCGCCGAGAGCAAACGTCGTGACTCGCGCATCACATTGACGATGGCCGATTTGGAAGTCTCGTGCAGCATGATGTGGGAGATGACCAAATCGAAGCTGCCGTCGGCGTAGTCCGTGCGCTCGGCATTGGCCTGTTTGAAGTGCACCGGGACTCCCATGCTCTGTGCGCGAGCGTGTGCGTAGCGTAGGACGGGTGCGCCGACGTCGATCGCGTGTACCTCGGCGCTCGGCAACGCGCGCGCCCAGACGAGCGTGCTATTGCCGATGGCACATCCCATATCGAGGATGCGCTGCGGCTTCCTGTGCCCGAACTTTTCACGAAAGTACGTCACGAGCAGCTCGCCCATGGCGTTGTTTTCGGGCCCCAACGCGCCGCCCATGTACAAATTGATACCCTTGTCGTACACAACACCCGCCGCCACGTCGTCGGGCACAAAGTCCGTGTGATAGCCGCCCGGCTGCAGGTGAATGTCCGCGGCCGCGTGATAACGGGGTAGGGCGACACTTGCATCGAGCTGCAGGCTGCCACGTTTACCGTTCGGCAGTTTGCGCGCAGCGAGCGTCTGCGCGCGCTTGACCAGTTGTGGCAGCTGTCGTTCGGTCGGCTCGATGACGGACTCCCACAGCATCTCTTGGCTGCGACGCTGCATCGCACTCCAGAATTGGTAGTAAGGGTCTTGCGTCATGGCTGCGCGTAGTTCGCGATCGTCGCGCGGCGCATGGCCGTGCTGTGACTGATAGCCTGGCACGACACGCTTGCTGAACGCCTGGTAGTTGCCTGGCATCACTTTGCCGGAGAGGTGGCTGCGAAAAGTCTTCACGAAGGACTGGCGCGCGCGTTCATCGTGTGTAACCTGCGCGAGCATCGCATGTTGTCTGAACCCGCTCATCCGTGACCGCCTCGCTTGCGATTGAACAGGTTCTCACGATAGTCGACAAAGGGCTTCAGCACGCGTGCGACCAGGCTCGCGCGCTGCTCCGCACGCTCGAGGTCGGCGGCGCCATCCGCGCGGTACGTCTCGATCGCCGTGCGCTTGAGATGGCCGGATTGTTCCAGAACTCGCTCCAGCGTATCGATGCGCTCGCGCGCCACCGACAGCTCCTGTGTCACCGCGAGCAGCGCCGCGTGGAGCTGATCGATCGCCGGATCATCAAAGAAATAGGGTCGATGCCCCTTGGGCGGCGGGAAGGTTTTGGTGTCAGTCATGTCTCTCGATCCAATGTTTCAAAAAACTCGAGTACGGCCCCGTCGGGCGAACGCACGGCAAGTGATCGCACACGCCCGTAGGGTCTGAGAACGAGCGTGCGAGGCGCAATGTATGGCGCGATCTGATGTGCCGAGAGCCGGGCTAGCACGCGATCCAGACTGCTCACCGGGTAGCGCAAACTAACGATACCTCGATTCGGGGGCACGGCGACGGCATCGACAGCGCGCCCCTCGGCCCCGATCAATTGCACCGTCTCGACAGTCGTAGCAGAGTCCTTGACTGGTGCGACGATTGCAAAGTCGATCGGGTTCTCCGCCACGATGTTGGCGGGCATGCCAAAGTTGTTAGGTTCGTGACTTGGATTGAGATACTTGCCGCTGTTGATGAGTTCGAATCCGAGCGTATCGATATAGAAAGCGCGCGTGCGATCGAGGTCTTTGACGGATTGCATCGAGTTGAACGGCCGGCGCAGTTTGCGCAGATCTGCATCGTTCGGCATGCGCGGCTCCAGGCGCTCGTACACCGAAACGTTCACACCGTCCGGCCCACGAAGAATGATGTTGCGCAGCCGGACCGCGCCAAAATCGAAGTCCACCGGCTCGTTGAAGGCACTCCAGCCGAGTGCTTGCGCGGCTTGCCAGACGGCCTGTGTGTCGTTGGAGCGAGTCATCAGGCTCAAGATGCCGCCCGTGTCCCACGGCTGTGCGGCGGCACGAATGGTGATTGCAGCAGCCGCGCCAAACTCCACGAGCCGAACCAGGCCCGGGGTTCCGGCAGCGTCGCCCAGCAACACTTCGCGGTACTGCCGGTCCGGCAACTGGTAGTACCGGCTGACCGACGCGTCGGACAGTCCGCGCCACAGCACGCGATAGCCTGCGACCGTCGTGAAGAACTCCTCCAGCGCGCCGAGCGAACGTGTGCTGATCACGGCCTCCTGCCAGCCGGTGTCACGTGCAGCCGCGAGTGACAGGTGAGTCGTGCCATTCGCCGACGTTGCGGCCGCTGCGCTGGCGGCCGTAGCCAGGACCGGCCAGCCGCTCGCAAGCCAGCCCGCGAGCAACAAGAGCGAGCAGGTCGATGCGTCTCGCAGCGGTCGATTCATTGCTCTATCAGCTCGATCCATTCCCCCGCCGCGCCTTCGCAAACCCGCGCTCGACGGCCGTGATAGGGGGGCGTTGCCACGTTCTGCGGGGGCGCCAGCCACGAGTCGATCGACTCGGGCAATTGCTTCACGCCGAACGAGACCATCGCGATCGCGCTCGGCAACTCCGTCGTTGAGAGGCGCGGTAGCGTGCCCTTGGGCATCTCGTCCGCTTCGATGAACGATTGCCCCGACAAGGTGAGGGCCGCCAGCTTATGTTGCGTGTCGTGCGGCAGGCCGTGCGCTGCCGAGATGACGGAGATAACACCCGGTATCGCTGCCGCCTTGGCGACGCCAAAATGCTTGGAATAAAAGGCATTCATGGCATCGATGGACTTGCCGCCGACGATGACAATGAACGTGCGATCGATGAAGTGTTTGGGCTCAGGGGTATCGAACTCCGGCAGGCGCTCTTTGAAACTCGTGAGGTAGAGCGACTCGTTCGCAGGCCCCAGCGCCTGCATCGCACGAATCTTGTCGCTGAAAGACAAATCCGCCGGCGGTCCGATGATCCTGAACGGCGAGTCCGCCAGTTGTTCGGCTGCTTTGTCGGTGTCTTGCACCATTAGTTCTGCGGCATTCCAGCCGAAGTGCCGGAAGGCCACGTAGTTAGGATCGGGCTTGCTCTCCACGAACCGAATGTAGGTCTTGCCATCGCCGCCCGGCAACATCATGGCAAAACGCCTGCCAGCGAGTGCCGGCCGGTTCCACAGCGTGGCTTCCTGCTCTGAGACAAGACCAGTGTCCACCAGCCCGTAGCCGAGATAGAGACTGTATGCATCGATCAGCGGCTGCACTTGTCGAGCGGCGATAGTGACGCAGGCAATTGGCCCAAGAGTTGTCATCGCGCTCCCACCTTTGCCAAGTAGTCTTTGGCCTGTGCCAGTGACACGACTTCGGCGTACTTCGCTTGCAGGTCGAACAAGTTCGCTTCATGCGGTCCGGGTGCGCGGTCACCCACCGCTTCGCGCACGACCATCGGAATGAAACCGTACTGCACGCAATCGACCGTACTCGCGCGGATACAGCCGCTCGTGGACAGTCCGGCAATCAGCACGGTGTCTATCTGCATCGCGGTGAGTGTGGATGCGAGCGTCGTGCCAAAGAATGCGCTCGCGTATTGTTTGGTGATCACTGTTTCGCCCGCGACAGGCTCGAGTCCCTCGGCGAATGCCGCGAACTCGGGATGTGCACCCGCCTCGAAACACTTGAGCGCCGGCACCTTGCGAAAGAACACGCCACCGTCGCGTCCGCCCGGCTGAAAGCTGACGTTTGTGTGCAGCACCGGAATCCTGGCTGCACGCGCATAGCCCAACAACTTCTTGCAATCGGCCTGCGCCTGCTCGACACCCGCATAGAGTGGTGAGTTCTTGTCGAGATACGCGCGTACGAAATCGATGACCAGCAGCGCAGGCCGCTGACCCGCTTTGAGTGAGTGGCCAAAGCCGCCGCGTTGATAATTGTCCGCCAGCGTTTCCGTCATGGCTAGATCACCTTCGCGGCTGCGAGTTCGGCCAAGCGCGACGCGGACAGCCCTAACAACTTGCCATAAATTTCCGCATTGTGCTGACCCAATTCGGGCGACGGTGCGCGGATACCGCCGGGTGTTGCAGACAGCTTGGGCGCCACGTTTTGCATTTTCAGCTTGCCGAAGTGGGGGTGATCGGTGGTCACGATCGCCTCGCGAGCCTTGAAATGCGGATCATCGAGCATGTCCGGCGCGCGATAGATCAGGCCCGCGGGCACGCCCGCCTTGTCCATCGCCGCGAGCACCTCTTTGGTCGTGAGGGTCTTGGTCCATTGCCCGACTTTGTCGTCGAGCTCGACTTGGTTGGCGCCGCGCGCCTGGTGATTGTTATAGCGCGCATCGTGCGCCATGTCCGGTTGACCCATGGCCTCGCAGAGCCGACCGAAGACGGTATCCTGATTGGCCGCGATCAGCACGAGCCCGTCTTTGGTCGGGTAGACATTCGATGGCGCGACGTTGGGCAGGATCGCACCAGTGCGCTCGCGGATGTAGTTAGTCTTGTCGTATTCGGTGATCAGCGACTCCATCATATTGAGCACGGCTTCGTAGATCGCGGAATCCACAATCTGGCCGCGGCCCGTCTTTTCGCGGTAATGGAGCGCCGACAATGCGCCGAGCGCTGCATGCACCGCGGCGAGTTCATCGCCGATGCTGATGCCCATGCGCGACGGGGGGGTTGATGGATCGCCGACGACATAGCGTAGGCCGCCCATCGCCTCGCCGATGG
>JAGRJB010000116.1 GCA_020442965.1 Pseudomonadales bacterium | reverse complement strand
CGCCTGGCCGAACTTGACGAAAATCGGGCCTAATTCCTCGAGTGCCAGCCGCAAGCGTTCCGCGCGTGTGCCACCGCGTCGACGCTGAAACCACGCCCATGGAGAGAGCAGGAATACGAACCGCAGTGGTCGATAGAGGTGGGTAGCGCGTACGAACTCGTCGAGTCCGTGGCGCACCAGCACGCGCTGAATTTCGATCAAGCGCAGCGCGACGCGCAGTTTCATGGGTTGATCTGCTCGGCGCGTGCGGTCGCGGCGTCAAGGGCCGCCACGCGCGCGTCGAGCCGGTCGAGATCTTCGCGTAATCGATCGACGCCCACGAAGAAGTCCTCGGCCTCAGGTTTTGGCACGAGATCGCGGCTCTCATACGCAAAGAATTCTGCCGTGTTGCGCACGCTGGTGCGCGCTGCACGGCGGCCAAACCCGAGCACGCCGCGCGCTAGCCGCAACAACTGGTGCGCGGGTGAGTCGCCGATGAGTCGTGCCAGCTCTTCTTCTGCGTCCGGTTGCAAGAGTTGCAGGATTTGCTGGAATCGCTGCGCGACCTCGGCGTCGCCGCTGATTCGCACATCGCCGCGTCGCATGACTTGTTCCGCTTCGTCGCTGACCAGGGCCGCTAACGACAAAGGTGTGCCCGCAATCGTCGCGGCGACTTCTGGTGCCGGATGACTGTCCATTGCCGCCGCGCCAGCAGGCAATGGGCGCCAATCGCTCGTCAGTGTCAGTGACGTGCCGAGCGAGCCGATTTCAAGCTGCCAGTCCGGCCCTGTTGCCGTCACGCGAATTCGCTTGCCAGTGAGCTCGAGGCACAATTCACGCGCGCGTGGCGATTGCGCGAGATTGCGGTTCAGAAGGTTCTCGATCGCTTGCGTGAGCATGGCTAACTATTGTAGCCGCGATGCACGGCGACGATTCCACCGGCGAGGTTGTGGTAGCGGCAGTTTTCGAAGCCAGCGTCTTGCAACATGCCGAGCAGGGTGTCCTGATCGGGATGCATGCGAATTGATTCAGCCAGATACTGATAGCTCGCCTGGTCTCGTGCTACCCACTTCCCGAGAAGCGGCAATATCTTGAAGGAATAGGCATCATAGAGCGGTTTCAGACCTGGCGCAGTGGGCGTCGAGAACTCCAGTACCAACAATTGGCCGCCGGGCTTCAGGACGCGTCGCATCGAACGGAGAGCCGCCGCTTTGTCGGTCACGTTGCGCAGACCGAAGCCAATCGTGATGCAGTCGAACGATGCGTTCTTGAATGGCAGGCGCTCCGCGTTGGCTTGCGCAAACGCAAGGTTCTCCACCTGACCCTCGTTCAGCAATCGATCGCGCCCGTGTGACAGCATCGCGGCGTTGATGTCGGACAACACGACGAGTCCGCCGCGACCGACCTGCCTGGCAAGGCCGCTCGCGAGATCGCCCGTGCCACCCGCGACGTCCAAGGCGCGCTGGCCGGGCGACAGCTGCGCGAGGGACAGGACAAACTGTTTCCACAGCCGATGCGCGCCGCCCGACATCAGGTCGTTCATGAGGTCGTAGTTGCCGGCGACTGAATCGAACACGCTGCGTACGCGCCGCGCCTTCTCGCCGAGCGGCACTCGCTCGTAGCCAAAGTCTGTATCATCCGCCCGATCTTTCACTGCACCGTCCTCTGACACCCAAGGGTCACGTGTGAAAACGTGATCTACATCACAAAGCGTGGCAAATTTCTTAGAACTCGTCCAATGTAACAGCATCGCTGTGTGCATTCTGGATCCAGTCTGAAAAGCTGCGGCGAGAAAGCGCTGGCATTCATGCGGACGATGGTTTAAAACAAGCGCACGTTCAAAGGTTCTCGACGGCGAGAACTGACCGAACGGGGGTCTTGTAAGTTAGGCCGGGTTCGCAGGAACCCGGCCTTTTTCTTGGGCGTTTCACTCTGTTGGTAGCGTGCCATGTTCAAAGGGATTCAGGAAGTCGTGGCGAGCGTCAGTGACATAAGCCGAATCGCTCGTGTTTTCACGCGTATCGCTAACTACCGTGCCGTAAAGCTTGCCGATGCGCCACGCGAACAGTGGCGGGCCTGGCGTGTGCCGCGAAGTGTAACGCGTATCGAGCAATGCCTGCTCGTGCCCGCGGGCGAGCGCAAAGGCGTCATTCGGCTGGTCCAATTTCATGGTGGTCGACCGCGCGTCATGCGCTCGAGTGCGCACACCTGGGACCCGGGTGGCATATTCGACATCGATGTCTACACCCGCGATGCGCGCCAAGTCTACCGCGCCCTGCAGGCCGAGGGGTGGAGCGCATACGGCGAGCCAACGGACTATTCGTGGGGCGGCTTTCAGGTCTGTGAAGTGGTCGCGACCGGTCCCGAGGGTCTCGTGATCGCGCTGATCGAACCGAAGAAGCTGCCGCCGGGATTTCGCGGGTTCGAAGGGTTCACACGCGCCTTCAACTCCGCGCAGATCGTCAGCGATTACGATCGCTCAATGCGATTTTTCATCGACATGCTTGGCTGGAAAGCCTTTGTTGATACGGAAGTACAAGGCGTAGAGGAGCCGGGCGCCGAAGTGCTCGGCATTCCGCGCGCATTTGCCAGAGACGTGATGCGCCGCATCGGTATCGTGCACCCGGATGGCAACAATGACGGCTCGTTGGAGCCGATTTCAATGCCGGATCTGGCTGGTCGCGACTGCAGCGCGCATTGCGTGGCGCCCAATCTGGGTTGGCTCAGCTATCGAATGCCGGTCGCGAATGCCGCTACCTATCTGCGCGAACTGCGCCAACGCAACGTCGAGCCCTACACAGCGCTGCGCCGACTGCGCATTGCGCCGTATGGCGAGCTTGATATTTTCAGCGTGCGAACGCCGGATGGGGCGATCATTGAATTCTTTTCAACAACCGGTCAACGCCGCCAGGTATAGACGTTCGATACGGCGAAGTTCCACACCGCGCCCACGAGGATACCCGCCAGCGCCGCGACCGGCCACGCCGACGCTCGTTCGAACATGAACGAGGCGACGCCAACATTGGCAATCGCACCGATGCTGCAAATTGCCGCAAACGACAGCAATCCTGTCAGCCATCGGTGCCCGCGGCGCGGGCGATCGACATACGTCAGAACGTTGTTGAGCGTGTAGTTATAGACGATCGCGGTGCCAGTGGCGATTGCTTGCGCGACGAGGAAGGCGACACCGAAGCCCTTCAGCAGGGTGGTTAGCACGAGGAAATGCACGGCAACTCCAAGTGCGCCAACGAACGCGAACGACAGGAACCTGATTGGCACCCAGCGCCCAATCAGCTTGTCGGCCAGCAGCAGCGCAAATTCCCAGGCCACATTGGTGGATAGCTTGCTCTCGCCCGCATGACGTTGGCCGAACAGCAGCGGTAGTTCCAGCGTCTCGAGCGGCGGCCGCGCGGTCGCGACGATATCCAACAAAATCTTGAAGCCCATGGACGAGAGCCGTGGCGCCAGTTCCTCGAAGCGCTCACGCTGCAGCATGAAGTAGCCGCTCATGGGGTCGGCGATCGGTTGGCTGGTGATGAGCCCTGCGAGTCGGGTTGCCAGCTTGCTGATCGCGAGCCGCTTCTCTTGCCAGTCGCCGACAGCGCCACCGACTACATAACGACTACCAATCACAAGTTCGGCGCGACCCGCTCGCAGTGCGCCTAGCATTTGCGGCAACAACGTTGGGTCGTGCTGCAGATCCGCGTCCATCACGGCGACGTAGTTAGCACTCGAGGCGAGCATGCCTTCGATGCAGGCCGAGGAGAGCCCGCGCCGGCGTAGTCGGCGCAGGCAGCGAACGCGCGGATCGCGTTGCGCCAATGCCCTGAGTGCCTGCGCCGTGTCATCCGGCGAATCGTCGTCAACGAAAATGGCTTCCCAAGCCGTTGCGCCGAGCGCGCGGTCGAGCCGCGCGATCAATTCGTCGACATTGTCGCGCTCGTTGAACGTCGGAATGACAACACTGAGCTCAGGCACCGGCGCGCTGGGCGGCGTCGCGTACTCGGTCGAGATAGCGGCGCCAACGCTGCTCACGGTCGGATCCGAGCTCATATAGGTATTTCCATGAATAAAGCCCGGTATCGTGGCCGTCGTCGAAAACGAGTTTCACCGCATATTGTCCGACGGGTTCCACCGCGCGGATGCCGACATTCTGCTTGCCCAGCACGAGCACTTCCTGACCCGGTCCATGTCCTTTGACCTCGGCCGACGGTGAGTTCACACGTAGATACTCGAACGGCAGCTCGAAACGCTGACCGTCGGCGAAGCTGACCTCAAGCACGCGCGAGCGGGTCCGAAGTTTGATTTCAGTGGCGATGTGAGTCACGGCCAAGAGGCTAACTGTCGCGGCAGTGTCGCGCCACCCCCCACGCTGCGGCGCAGCAATCTGACGATCTGTGCGGCGGTACCGCGCATTAAGTCAAAGACATGCGCTATTGAAGTCAGCGGCTCGCCCGCTGAGCCGTTGATTCGCCGTGGCTCGTTGGCTCTGGTGCCGGCAGCCACCACCTTTTGAGCCGCAAGGGAGCTGGATAATGTCTGTCGTCACGCCGCGCTCGGTCCTCGTGCTCGCCGCGCTCGCAATGGCCCTCGAGATGATCACGGTTCCCTTGCGGGCGGGGCCACTGCGCTACTCAGCCTCGATTACGGGCCAGTTCGCCGACGTGGGCGGCAACGACCTCGCTGTGAACCTCGGCATCACGACCTCGTCGGGGTATTCGTTCAACGGCTACGCGTCCCGGTCTGACACCCGCGCGGCAGCCGCGACGCTCGAGCCGCTTTACTGGAGTGCGACGATCGGCAAACGCTTTGGGCCCTGGTCAGCGAGCCTTGGCTACCGCCAGTTTGACGACGGCCTGCAGGTTGCGACGGAGGACTTTTTGGCGCAGTTTGGCTGGCTCAGCAACCGGGGTAGCGTTGCGTTCACGCTTGTTGAGGGCAGCGTGGTAGAGACCTACCAGATCATCACGGCAAATCGAAACGTACCCATAACGGTCGCCACTGATCGAACGGGGCTCGGTGTCAGTGGCGATTTCGATCTGTCGGAGCGCCTGACGATCAACGCCGGCGTGCGACGCTACCGCTACGCTGATCCCCGCTCACCGGTCGCCGGTTTGCCGCGACTACAAGCGCTGCTGCGCAGCAACGTTTTCACCGCGCAGCAAGGCCTCGTCGATCTGATTTGGAACGGCGGCGCGAGCTGGCGCTTCAGTCGCCTCTCGCTATCGGCCGACTTCGCTAGGAGCCGCTGGCGTGAGGACGGCGCTGAGTCGGACGACCTGTTCGTTGCGCTCGATATGCCCTTGACGCAGCGGTGGACGGTATCGCTCGGCGGCGGACGGTTCACTGCGCCGGATTTCGACCCGATCAACTATGGCGCAGTGACCGTGCGGTTCAGCGGGCCGTAAGCACATCGGCAGAGCTGCCCAAAAAAGCGACGCGAGCGCCCAAGCTGCGGTCGCGCCACGCTGACATTTGCGGTTCGGGCCCTATACTGCGTACTTGGCGGGCGTCCCACACGCGCTCGCGGGTCGCAGAGGGCTATGGAACCGACGAACACTGGGCATCCGGATTATTTCCACAAAGTGGTCGATTGTCAGTGGGCGTGCCCGGCTCATACCGACGTCCCCGAGTACATCCGTCTGATCGCACAGGGTCGGTTTACCGACGCCTACATGGTCAACCGGCACTCGAACGTGTTCCCGGGCATCCTCGGGCGCGTATGCGATCGCCCGTGCGAGCCGGCCTGCCGTCGTGGCCGGATTGAGGACAAGCCGGTCGCCATCTGTCGGCTGAAGCGCGTGGCCGCGGATCATCGCGATGACGTGGTGTCGCTGCTGCCCAAGACGCCCAAGCGCAAGAACGGTAAGCGCATCGCCTGCATCGGTGCGGGCTGCGCTTCACTCACCGTTGCTAACGACTTACTACCACTTGGCTACGAGATCACGATGTTCGAGCAGTGGGGTCAGGCCGGCGGTCTGATGCGTACGAACATCCCGTCGTTCCGGCTGCCCGCGGAAGTGCTGGACGAAGAGATCGCCTTGATCGTTGATCGTGGCGTCGATTTGCGACTCGGCGCGCGGATCGACTCGATGCAGAATTTGCTCGATGAAGGCTACGATGCCGTATTCGTCGGCACGGGCGCACCCAAAGGCAAGGAGTTGGACCTGCCGGGGCGCCGCGCAGGTGCCGCCAACATTCATATCGGCATCGACTGGCTCGAGTCGATTGCGTTCGGGCATATCGAGTCGATTGGTCGCCGTGTGCTGATCATCGGTGTCGGCAACACGGCAATGGACTGCTGTCGCTCGGCGCTGCGCCTGGGTGCCACCGACGTCAAGGTGATGGCACGCAAGCCGCGCCAGTATTTCAAAGCATCCGAATGGGAGCTCGAGGACGCCGAAGAGGAGCGCGTCGCGATCGTCATCAATCACTCGCCGAAGCGGTTTGTGATTGAGAACGGCAAGCTGACTGGCATGGCCTTCGACGTGCTGGAGTACGACCTCGATGCCGGCGGTCGCATCACCGGCGAGCGTGTGCTGCGCGAGGAATTCGTCGCGGCCGACGATGTCATTCTGGCGATCGGGCAGGAGAATGCGTTTCCCTGGATAGAAAGCGGACTTGGTATCGAATTCGACAAATGGCACGTGCCGACCGTCGATCTGAAGACCTTCCAGTCGACACGCCCAGGCGTGTTCTTCGGCGGCGACTCGGCGTTCGGTCCCAAGAACATCATCTGGGCGGTCGAGCACGGTCACCAGGCCGCGATCTCGATCCACAATCACTGTCAAGGCAAGTCGGTAGCCGATCGACTGGCGCCGGGAGTGAACCTGCATTCGCGCAAGATGGGCATGCACGAGTGGTCTTACGCTAACGACTACAATCCGGCGGAGCGTCGGCTGATGCCGCACGTGTCACTCAAAGAGCGGTTCAAGAAGATCGACATCGAGGTCGAGCTGGGTTTCACGGTGGAACAGGTTGCCGCCGAGGTTCAACGCTGCCTCAACTGTGACGTGCAGACCGTGTTCAGCGCGAAGCTGTGCATCGAATGCGACGCCTGTATCGATATCTGTCCGGTCGATTGTCTGACCATGACGCCGAACGGGACGGAAGCCGAGTTGCGCGGTCGACTCAAAGCGCCCGCTGCCAATCTGACGCAGGCGCTATACGTCTCCGAACCGCTCAAGTTCACGCAGCGTGTGATGGTCAAGGATGAGGATCTTTGCGTGCATTGTGGGCTGTGTGCGGAGCGCTGCCCGACGGCGGCCTGGGACATGCAAAAGTCCACCATACTCTGGCCGCAAGCGGTCGATGAGGCCGAGGCCGACCACAAAGCGCTGGCGCGCACCGCGTGACACCTTGGCGCCCCGCGCGGCGCGTAACGAGCCATACATGCAAGACCGCACCAACGATTTCGCGATAAAGATTGCTACTGTCAACGGCACAGGTTCGGCGAGCGCCAACACCTTGCTGATGAAGTCGATTTTCCGCAGCGGCATCCCCGTGATGGGCAAGAACTATTTCCCTTCGAACATTCAGGGCCTGCCGACCTGGTACGAGATCAGAGTCTCGCACAAAGGCTACGTGGCGCGCTCCGGCAACATCGATCTGATGGTCGCGATGAACGCCGAGACTTATGCACGGGATGTGCGTGAAGTAACGTCCGGCGGCTATTTGCTGTACGACTCCACCTGGCCACGCCCGACCGTATTCAATCGCACGGATGTCACGCTACTCGGCGTGCCGCTGGCGCAGCTTTGCAACGAGAGTTTTGACGGTCTGCGTACTCGAATTCTCATGAAGAATATCTGCTACGCGGGCGTACTGGCGGCCTTGCTCGATCTCGATCTGGCTCGTATCCGCGAGCTGTTAGCGGAGACTTACGCCAAGAAGCAGAAGCTGATCGATTCCAATATGCGGGCGATCGATCTCGGCTACGACTATGCCCGCAAGCATTTCGCTTGCCCGCTACCGATCAAGGTGGCCAAGCTGTCGCAAACCGCCCATCACATCATGATCGATGGGAACACGGCGGCTGGACTCGGTTGCGTGTACGCGGGCGCAACGGTCGCCGCGTGGTACCCGATCACGCCGTCCACATCGTTGATGGATGCTTTCAAGGGCTTCGCCGACAAGTGGCGTGTCGATCCGGCCACCGGCAAGAAGAATTTCGCATTCATTCAAGCCGAGGACGAACTCGCTGCGATCGGCATGGTGTTAGGTGCTGCCTGGAATGGTGCGCGTTCGTTCACGGCAACCTCTGGTCCCGGCATTTCCCTGATGGGCGAGTTCATCGGCCTCGCGTACTACGCAGAGATTCCGGCGGTGATCTTCGATATCCAGCGTGTCGGGCCCTCGACCGGTATGCCAACCCGCACGCAGCAGTGCGATGTCATGAGCGCGGCCTACGCATCGCACGGCGATACCCGGCACGTGCTGTTGCTGCCGCGTGACCCCGAGGAGTGCTTCTATTTTGCGCGCGACGCCTTCGATCTCGCCGAGCGCCTGCAGACACCCGTCATGGTCCTGTCGGATCTCGACATCGGCATGAACGACTGGATGTGCCCGGATCTCAAGTGGGACGATTCCTACCAACCGGACCGCGGCAAGGTGCTCGCGGTGGACGAGATCGCGAAACTGGAGAAGTTTTATCGTTACCTCGACCCCGATGGGGACGGTATTCCGTATCGCACCTTGCCGGGAGCGCATCCGAAAGGCGCGTACTTCACGCGCGGCTCGGGTCACAATCAGCATGGCGGCTATACGGAGGACTCCGTCGAGTACCAGATTGTTCTCGACCGGTTGGTCGAGAAGTTCAATACGGCGAAGACGCTGGTGCCCAAACCAGTAATCGACGCGAATCCACGCGTCGAGATCGGACTGGTGGCGTATGGCAGTTCGGACGGCGCGGTACGCGAAGCACGCGACATGTTGCAGGCGCAGGGAATAATGACTAACTACATGCGGGTACGCGCATTTCCGTTCGGCGAGGAGGTCGAGCAGTTTCTCGAGCAGCACCGCCTGCTGTTCATCATCGACCAGAACCGCGACGCGCAGATGCGTTCGCTGCTGACCCTCGAGACACGCGTCGAAAAAGCGAAGCTGCGTTCCTTGCTGCACTACAGTGGGCTGCCGATCTCGTCCGAATTCATCGTCACCGGTGTCCTGGCCGAAGTGGGAACACGCGCACGGGTGGTCGGAGTCGGCGCATGACGTTCATGGCCAAACCCAAGGTTCGCCATCCGAGCTTGCCCAAGAACTCGCTGGGCCTGACTCGACGCGATTACGAAGGCAGCATGTCGACGCTGTGTGCCGGTTGCGGTCACGACTCCATCACCGCCGCGATCATCGAGTCGTGCTGGGGTCTCGCGCTCGAGCCGCAGAATGTCGTGAAGCTATCGGGCATCGGCTGTTCGTCGAAGACGACCGCGTACTTCGTCGGCGGCGGGCATGGATTCAATTCGGTGCACGGTCGCATGCCGTCGATCGCCATGGGGGCCAATGCCGCCAATCGTGATCTGACCTACATTGGTGTTTCCGGCGATGGCGATACGCTGTCGATCGGCCTAGGCCAGTTCTGCCATGCGATCCGGCGCAATCTCAACATGCTCTACATCATCGAGAACAACGGTGTCTATGGTCTGACCAAGGGACAGTTTTCAGCGTCGGCCGACGTGGGTACCCAGGCGAAGAAGGGCGAAGTGAACCGGCAGCCGCCCATCGATCCGGTGTTGCTGGCGATGACACTCGGCGCACCGTTTGTGGCGCGTAGCTTCTCAGGTGACAAAGAGCAATTGGTGCCCCTCATCCAGGCGGGTATGCGCCATCGGGGTTTTGCGATAATCGATGTGCTCTCGCCGTGCGTGACGTTCAATGATCACGAGGGCTCGACCAAGAGCTACGCATACACTCGCGAGCACTACGACGCCGCGGTCAATGCCGATTTCATTCCATTCGCACGCGAAATTACTGCTGACTACAGCGCCGGTGAGTCGTTACCTGTCGTCCTGCACGATGGCAGCCGGATTGTGCTGAAAAAGATCGCGCCGGGTTACGATCCCACTGACCGCATTGCAGCGATGGCGCAAATTCAGGCGGGCATGCAGAAACAGGAGTTTCTAACCGGGATGCTGTATCTTGGGCGTGGCGACCGCGAGTTCCACGACCTGAATGACATGCCGCAGCGAGCTCTCAACTCCATTCCATACGAGCAGCTCACACCGGGCAGCCGGGCGATGGACAAAATCCTCGCGCGCTTTCGCTAACTACGTTAAGGTTACGCCCAAACAGCTAGTAGGAGCTATAAATGACAGAAGAAAAGACCCAGAAGTTTACTGCCAAGGTCCGTCGTGGATTGACTTGGGTGGACAACGTGGCGGGTGCCGAACTGATGCGCTTGAAGACGGAGTCCGGCGGCGGGCGCATTGCGGGCATGACGGCCGCGCAACTATCGGACATCGAGGCGGCGCTGCTGTGGATTCAGCAGAACAAGGAAGCCGCCCAATAAGTCTGCCGATGGCTTGCAAGGTGCAAATGACATTCACTAGAATCGCGCGAGCGTTTGGAGTTCTGATTCATGGGCAAAGGTGATCGACGCTCGCGTCGTGGCAAGATTTACGCGGGTTCGTTTGGCAAGTCACGGCCAAAAGACCCGCCTAAGAAGAAGGCACGGGTAGCCAAGAAGGCACCCAAGAAGAAGAAGGCATAACGAGTTTCACGAGAACTCACGCTAGGCACAGGTCGGAAAACGCCCGCACGAGCTCGCTCCGGCGGGCGTTTTCCTTTAGATCTCGATCTGGCCGCCTACTTCCATGACCCGGTTAGGTGGTATGCCGAAGCTGGCAGCGGCGAACAACGAGTTGCGAGCCAGGAACAGAAACAGCCGCTTGCGGGCAGAGGACATGGTCCGCGCGGCGCCCATCACAATATCGTCCCGCCCCAAGAAGTACTGTGCCTGATCCGTGCGCAAGTCGCGTACTAGTTGCGACGCTTCGTGCAGCAATTTTGGAACATCCGGGACTTCCATGAAGCCGCTGCGCACGACCACACGCCGAATCCCGGGGGCGATATCCTCCACCAGAAACCGACCGCCGCGCGCGACCTTGGGACTGCGCTCCGTGATCATCGTCAAGAGCAGCGTCTGTTCGTGCAAAACGCCGTTCATCTTGATGTTGCGGACCAGGGTGCGTGGAATTCCGGTTCTATTGCTCGTTAGGAAGACGGCGACGCCCGGAACGCGCACCGGCGGGCGTTTGGCCAAGTAGTCGAGGAACCATTTGACCGTCCGATCCTCCCGCCGAACTCTGTCGGTAACGATAGCGCGACCGGCTTGCCAGGTGCGCATCAACATGAAAGTCGAGGCCCCGAAGATCACCGGGAACCAGCCACCGCTCGGAATCTTGCCGAGATTGGCCAACACGAACGCCACGTCCACCAAGCCGATTGCGCACAGCAAGCCGAACTGGGTACGCTGCGACAGGCTGGTGGCACCCGCCAGCAGTACTAACATCAGAGCGGTGTCGATCAGCATCGTGCACGATACGCCCACGCCATAGGCATTGGCGATTGCATTCGACGTACCAAAGCCCACCGCCAGCAAGATCGTGACGACGCATAGCAACCAGTTGATGACCGGTACATAGACCTGACCGATCGCCGCAGCAGAGAAGTGCCGGATCTGCATACGTGGCAGATATCCGAGTTGCTGGCATTGCTGCGAGATCGTGAAGACGCCCGAAATCACTGCCTGGGATGCGATGATACTGGCGGCGGTGGCAAGCAACAGCAGCGGCAGCAGCAGACTACTCGGCGCGAGTAGATAGAATGGATTGTCAATAGCGGCCGGGTGAGTCAGTAGTAATGCTCCTTGGCCAAAGTAGTTGAGCAGCAGACATGGCCACGCCAGGCTGAACCACGCGATGGTAATCGGCTGCCGCCCGAAGTGGCCGAGATCGGCATACAGCGCCTCGCCGCCGGTAACCGCGAGAAACACTGCGCCAAAGACAGCGAAGGCAGCACCGGCATGGGCGGCGAAGAACTGCACCGCGTACGCTGGATTGAGCGCCAGCAGCACTTCCGGTTGTTGCCAGATCGAGCGCAGGCCCAGTACTGCGAGACTCACGAACCACACCACCATCATCGGACCGAAGAGGCGTCCGATAGCGCCGGTGCCACGCCGTTGCAGCGCAAACAGCCATAGCAGCACGGCTATCGTGATTGGCAGCACCACGCGCTCCATGGCGGGTTCGATGACTTCCAGGCCCTCGATGGACCCGAGAACCGTCACCGCTGGGGTGATGACCCCGTCACCATAGAACAGCGCACAACCCAACAGGCCGAGGGCCGCTATCGCCGGGGCACCGCGACGTTGTGGTTGCGATAGAACAAGACCGGTCAGGGCCAAGACGCCGCCCTCACCTTCGTTGTCGGCCCGTAGCACGATGCTGACGTACTTGATCGAGATGACGAGTGCGAGCGACCAGAAAATCAGGGACAGGATACCCAGTACATTGCCCTGATTGACGGCCATCCCGGCCACATTGGTGAAGCAGGCCCGCAGCGCGTACAGTGGACTCGTTCCGATGTCGCCGAAGACGA
>JAGRJB010000115.1 GCA_020442965.1 Pseudomonadales bacterium | reverse complement strand
TCGACCATCAGATAGGCGCCGACTTTGTCGGCGATCGCACGAAAGCGCGGAAAATCAAGCGTGCGAGAATAAGCGGAGAAGCCCGCAACGATCACCTTGGGCTTCTCGGTCACGGCCTGCACTTCGAGCGCGTCGTAATCGATCTCGCCATTGTCGGCCCGTATGCCGTACTGGACGGCGCGGAACAGTTTGCCGGAGAAATTCACCTTGGCACCATGCGTAAGGTGTCCGCCATGATCGAGGCTCATTCCCAGCAGCGTGTCACCCGGCTGCAGCAATGCTAGATACACGGCCGCATTGGCTTGCGACCCCGAGTGTGGTTGTACATTGGCATAGGCTGCGCCAAACAACTGCTTGGCGCGATCGATCGCGAGCTGTTCAGCAATATCGACAAACTCGCAACCACCGTAGTAACGCTTGCCCGGATACCCCTCGGCATACTTGTTAGTGAGCACGGTGCCTTGCGCCTCGAGCACACGCGGACTGGCGTAGTTCTCGGAGGCGATGAGCTAGATGTGATCTTCCTGACGCTGCCGTTCGGCGTCGATCGCCGCCTTGAGCTCGGGGTCGAATCCATCGATCGTCATCGCAGTACGGAACATGCCGAAATACCTATAGCAGTGCGGGAGCGGGCCGCAAAGTGTACCGAATTTCCGGCGCTCTCACCTCGACGGCACGCTCAATAGACTCTCCACGACGCCATTCCAGGCGAGCGCCAGGTTGATGCGGTTGTAGCCGCCGCCGCCGGTGGCCAACACGCGGCCATGCCCGAACGCTTCGGCCAGGGACACGAGATCGGCCGCCGCGCGCCGATGCACGTCCGGCGTATAGCGCAAATGCGTGATTGGATCGCCTGCGATGCTGTCGGCACCACATTGTAGCAAGATAAATTCGGGCTCGAACTTGCGTAGATGCGCAAGTACGCGCGGCCAGACCGCATCGAAAGCCGAGTCGTCAGCCTCAGGTGGCAGCGGAATGTTCAGCTTGGTCCCCCGCGCTTCGCCCAGCCCAATTTCCGTTTCGGCACCGGTGCCCGGATAGAGGACACGACCATCCTCGTGAATGTCCGCAAATACCACCGCTGCATCACTTTCAAAACCGTAGTAGACACCGTCGCCGTGGTGTGCATCGATGTCAACATAGCCGATGCGCTGCAGGCCATATTCGCGCTTCAACTGCTCGATCACGACGCCACAGTCGTTGAAGACGCAAAATCCGGCCGCAGCGTCGCGCGCCGCGTGATGCAGCCCTGCTATCGGCACGAACGCCCGCCGCGCTTCGCCAGCCATGATGGCGTCCATTGCGAGCAAGGCGCCACCGACGACGTCCGCCGCTGCTTCATAAACGCCGCGCCACGCAGGTGTATCACCCGCATCGAGATAGCCCTGACCGGACTGCGATCGCTCGCGCACCATATCAAGGTAGTCAGGCGTGTGAAACGTTTCCAGTTCGGCACGCGTTGCCGCTCGCGCATCGACCACGCGCACTTGACGATCGAGCTTGCGTGCCACGAATTCACGCATGAAAGCCGCATGCCGGTCGGGCCCAAACGGGTGACCATCACCGAAGCCGTAAC
>JAGRJB010000114.1 GCA_020442965.1 Pseudomonadales bacterium | reverse complement strand
GCAGGCTGATGTCCTTGGTCAGATAGTCATCGGCGCCCAGACGCAAGCCGGAGATGATGTCCAGATCGGCATCGCGGGCGGTCAGAAAGATGATCGGCAAAGCCGTCGAACGCTGGCGCAGTTCCCGGCACAGCTCGAAGCCGCCTTCCGGTTCATCGCCCAGACCAATATCGATCAGCACCAGATCCGGCATGCGTAGTGCAAAAGCCGTGGAGGCCTGGGTGCGTGAGGCAAAGGTCTGCACTTCGTAGCCATAACGCTTCAGCGCATCGGCGTAGTTGGCGCGAATGGCGGGTTCATCTTCGACGATCGCGATCTGCTTTTTCATATGACGGCAGTGTAACGTGCGATCTGCCGCGCGCGCAGACCGGCCACAATTCGTCAGAATCGATCCGGACCCCGTCAGAAGCGCAACCCAGCGCTGCCCCGATGTCGGTGCCAACTAGCCTCCAGACTGAGGAGGATGCGTCATGGACACCACACCCCGATACCCGCTGAACGTCGCTGCCGTTGCGCCGCCCGTGCGCTGGCGGCGCTTCCTCGAGCGCCGCGGCACCTGCGACAATGACTACGGCAGTCGCCTGGCGCGCGCGCGCCTCGTCTACCTGCGGCGCCGCGAGTCGCTTGGCAACTGGATCGCGCTGACGGTTGGATTCCTGCTGATCGGAACGTCGATCCACTGGTAGTGCCAGGCGCGATTCGTCTATGGCGCGCGCCCGACACGCCCGCTGCTATCGCGCCTGGAGCCGCTGCAGGCTATTATCGCGTCGCGCCAATGGGTGCATTTCTCACACCGCTAAGGAGAGGCAGCATCATGCGTCGTTCAGTTTCGCTTCGATTCATCGTTCCGCTCGCGCTCGGCGCGGTGTGGGCGAGCGCGGCGCTCGCAGCGCCCACCAACCCGCCGCCGGAACACAAATTGGCGGGCTACTCGGCCTATGAACTACTGCCCGTGGCGGTGGAAGCCGGGATCGAGCAGAAGAAAAATGCCGGCAAAGTGATCGCCAAGGTTGAAGAGAATATGCGTGCCAGCGTCGGGCCGATTCTCGCCACCTGGAACGCTAGTGCCGATGCCAATGCTGCTAACAAACTGGTCATCGAGCCGCGCATCACGACGCTGCACAAGCCCTCCGGCGCCGGCCGGTTCTTTGCGGGCGCTCTGCAGGGCGATGGCAAGATCGTGATCAATGTCAGAATCGTCGAGCAACCCTCGGGCAAGGTCATCGCGACACCGGAGTTCTACCAACGCGCGAGCGCGATCGCGGGCGCCTGGACCCTTGGCGCGCACGATAATTCGATGCTGCAGCGTGTTACCGCACTGGTGGCTAACTACTTGAGCGGCAACTACAACGAAGCTGTTGGCGGCGCAACCGGTTACGAACCGTAGCCGTGCTCGTTAGCTGCGAGTGAGTTCCGCCAGCTCGTAGTACGTCTGCATGTACCCGGCCACGCCGCCCTTGAGGAACAGGAATTCGCCGTCCGCCGTGCACCACACGTCGTAAGGCGGATGCTCCTGCGGCAATTCGGGATTGGTGACGAACTGATAGTGCCAGGCGTCGAATGCGCCGGCTTCCACGGTCACCTTCTCCGGACCCACGTAAACGAGGGCGAGCCCAATCGAGTAGAGTAGCGGCCCGGTGGCGCCACGATGATCGGGTGACGACAGCAGAATCTGTTTGACGCGCTGCACTTTGCCGGCCTGTTTGCGATCGATCAGTCGCAAGTGCCAGGCATCGCAGGCGATGGCATGATTCTGGAACGTGACCAGCGGTTCTGCCAGATCCATGCGCTGCGAGATGCGGCCCTCGAGAGAGGTCCAGGTTTCGCACTCGGCGTACTGCGGGTGAAATCTAAACCAGCCGGAGCCCATGAACTTGCTGTCGACCGACAGGCGCATCGCGCAATCGGTCGGTAGCCAGTTCTTGTCCAATGAGTAGATGGCATCCCGCATCACACTCGGGCGATCATCGATCTCGGTATGGGCCACGCACGTGCGAGTGCCATCGGCATGAACATCGATGCGGAAGTATTCGCGGCCGCGCTCCTGATCCAGACGTTCAGGTTTCTTCGATAGATATTTGATGCGACCCATCACGCTCTTGTGATCACGTTGCAGGATCGGAAGTTCGCTGGGACTGGTTTGGCTCATGATGGTCAGATCCGTGAGTATTGATTGGATGGCCGATTATCCAGCGTAGGCCGCGCGCCGTGGTGACAGCAGCGTCACGCGGGCACGGTACGGTCGCAGCGTCCAGATGATCAGTGCGGCACCGCCGGTTGCGGCAACGAATGCGACGATCGCGAGCGAGTAGCGCAGCATATCGTCACTCTGGAATACGTCCTCCGTCAGCCACGCTACCGCGATCGGTCCGATGGCGAAGCCGATCAGATTCAGGGTGAAGTAGTAAACGGCGGTGATTTGGGCGCGCATGTTTGCTGGCGCAATGCTCAGTACGGCGGCCGCCCCCGCGGCTGTTGGTATGGCGCCGCCCAATGTGGCCGGAATCACCATCAGGAGTGCCAGCTGTGGCGTCGGCATCAGCGGCAGCAACGTGTACCCGATTGTTAGAAATGCATAGCCGATCAGCGCCACGCGCAGGTACGCGTCGTCGTACTTGCGCCGCAAGATGTCGCATAGCCAGCCGCCGCCAACCACACCGATCAGTCCGAAGATGACTAACAATACGCCGCGCCAACGGATGAAGTAGCCGTAGGCGTCGGTATCGAGCTCGTACGTTCGACGGAAGAACTCCGGTATCCAGTAGTTCACGCCGTAGCCCATGATGGCGATGCCGGCAAGCCCGACGAAGAGCGGTACGAAAACTCGCGCCTGGCTACGCAAGTGCGCGAGCGTGACGAATATCGACACCGGCGCGCCGCTGCCCGCATCGCGTCGTACTGGTTCGCGGATCACTGTGATCAGGAGCGCAATGAAGAATCCGGGCAACCCGACGATGACGAACATCAACTGCCATGGCTCGAGCATGCCCGCGAGCGGAACGGTCACTGCGCCGGCCGCAACCAGGCTAGGCAACAGGCTGCCACCGATAATGTTTGCGATCCCGGCGCCGCTCGACACGCCGGCGGTGTAGAGGCCGATGGCGCGACCAATGCGCTCGGGCGGGAAATAGTCCTTCAGTAGCGACAGTGCGGGCGGCGTGAGCGCCGCTTCGCCGACTGCGACACCGATGCGTGCGACGAACAATCCGGAGTAAGTGGAGGCGAAACCGCAGCTAACGGTTGCGATGCTCCAGAGAGCGACGCCTGTGAATATGACCCACTTGCGGCTGCCGCGATCGGCAAGCCACGCGATGAAGATACCGCAAGTCGCGTAGAACAAGGCAAATGGAGCGCCCAGCAGCCAGCCGATTTCCTTGTCATCGAGCGCCAGCTCACGTTTCAGCTCGCCCACCAGCAGCGACAGAACATCGCGATCGATGAACGACAGGATGTAGGCGGCGAGCAGAATGACGACGACCATCCAGGCGTAGCCGGGACGGGGATAGGGCTCGTTCGAGTTCACCGCAGTATCATCCCCCAAACTGGTGTTGTGCGGCGAGATTCGTCGCGAGATCGTCGAAGAGAATCATGCGCGCCTTGGGCTCACACTTGAGTTCGGCGCCGGCGGCCCGATCGAGTACGACGTTGACGACACTGGGCACACGCGCGGCAAAGGCGCGCTGCAGAGCCGCCAGCAGTTCGCCCTGCGTTTGCACGAATTCTGCGTGGCAACCGAAGGCCGCGCCGATCATCTCGTAGCGTTGCAGGCCGAGTTCGGTATTGACGCTACGCTTGATCGCCTGCATCTGGCCGTGCAGCTCCGTGCCCCAGGCGCCGTCGTTGCCGATCACCACGACGAGCGGCAGCCCCGCCGCCGCGGCGGCATGCAACTCCGCCGGGTAGAAGCCAAAAGAACCATCGCCTGTTGTTAGCACGACACGCCGGGCCGGCTTGTCCGTTTGTTCCGCCAGCTCTCGAGCGGCCGCCGCCGCGCCCACCGCCAACGGCGTGCCGACACCCATCGCGCCCATTGGATAGTGATCGAGAAATCCAGGCGCTTGCGTCACCTTGAGTGCACCGTACATCCAGTTCTGCACGTCCGCACCATCGCCCACGAAAATGCTGTCGCGCGGCGCCAGTCGCCCGATTGCTCGACCGAGCGCGAGTGGATGCACAGCGTGATTTGCCGCAGCGGCCGTGCGGCAGCGTGTGTCCAGATCATCCAGATAGTGCAGGCGTGGCTCGAGCGCTTTCCTGACCCAGAGTGGATCACCGCGCATCGTTCTGGCCTTTCGCCCGATTGCCACTAACAACGCCTTTGCCGCGAGGCCAGCATCGGACGCGATGGGCACGTCGATGCGGCGATTGCGTGACAGTTCCTGCGGTTCGACATCGATCTGAATAAACTTCGCATCCGCCGCGAATCGAGGTGGTAGTCCGTATCCCAACCGCTGTTTCAGTCGAGCGCCGATCACGCACACGACGTCTGCTTCGTGCGCGGCGATTTGCATCAACGGCCAATTGAAGGATCTCTCCCAGTCCTCGGCCACAATGCCGCGCCCGAGGCCATTGCCCGCGATCGGCAAGTTGTATTCTTGCACGAGTGCTTCGATCGCGGCTCCAGCCCGGCCCCAGGTGGCGCCGGCGCCGGTGATGATCAGGGGCCGCTGCGCCTGCGTGAGAAGATCTGCCGCGGCGTGGATCGCCGCCGGATCGGGCGCCGGCCGGCCGATGATCGGTGCGGGTAGTCGCGCAGCGCCGAGCGACGCTAACGACTGGCCCAGATATTCCTGCGGGACCTGCAATACGACAGGTCCTGGGCGCCCGGACAAGGCGCGCTTCGCGGCCGCATCGACATACTCCGCGAGCCGTTCGGGAGCTGGTACGGTGCGCGCCCACTTGGTGATGGTGTCGACCAGTGGATGCTTGGCGTTGTCGTATTCGGATTCCGCCTCGGTCCAGGAGTTAGGCAGACGAGCGATGATGACCAGGACTGGCGAGCCGGCGTGAAATGCTGTGGCAATGCCGTTGATGGCATTGGGAGTGCCTTGGTCGGCGATGATCAGCGCGACGCCGAGACGGCCGGAGATTCGCGCGTAGCCATCCGCGGCGCTGATCGTGCCGGATTCGTGCCGACCACTGACAATGCGAAAGCCGTCGCGATCGAGTGCGTCAAGCAGATGCGTGTGTGACGCGCCCGCCAGGGCGAACACGGTGCGCGTGCCGTAGCGTGCCAGCGCGCGACTGATCACCATGCCACCCGTTAACGTTTGCGCCATTCTCAACTCCCCGCCGCGCGACTCGCGTCCGGCTCGCCGAGCCAGCACAGTGCACGCGCATGCGCCTCGATCACCACAGTGACTACTTCAGTCCGTTGTCCGATGGGCATCCCTTGCCGACGGGCAAGTACACCATTTTGCGAAATATTCTGCTTGAGCGATCGCTGGCGGCGGCTCAGTAACGAATGCCGACTTTCCGATAGATGAACGACAGCAGCCACATCGGCCCAATCAGCAGGAATTGCAGATCCTTGAAGAAGGACGGCTGTTTGCCCTCGATCGCATGGCCGATGAACTGGCCGATCCAGGCGATGATGAAGATCCCCAGGCAGATCGCCCACAGGGGCGTCGCCAAGCTGTCGAGCCACGACACAATCAACGCCAGTGCGACGAGAGCCACGGCCGCACCGATCGCAAGAGCGTACGAGAGGGAGGCATAGTAGAGGACGGTCGCTGCGATCGCGATCGTCGCCCAGTTCAGCCAGGGTGAGGCTGCGTGGAAAGCGCTTGGCACGGGCAGCGCCCACAGCAAGCCGACGACCGTGAGTACGATCGGCGGGACACACAGCCAGTGCAGCAGCTTGTTAGTGGGATGCTGGTGGCTGGCGCCGTATTCCTGCAACCACTGTTGCGCCGTTCGCATGCGACAAGACTGTGCGAGTCAGCTAACGACTCAAGCGAGCACCGCGCGCAACTTGCCGATCGCCGACGTTTCGATCTGGCGGATACGCTCTGCCGAGACGTGGTATTTGCCCGCCAGATCGTGCAGCGTCGATTTCTCTTCGCCGCTCCAGCGGCTCATCAGAATATCCCGGCTGCGCGCATCCAGTGTCTTCATGGCTGCCGCGAGGCGTTCGCTGGTGGCTTCCTCCCACTGGGCGTTCTCTACTTGCTCGGCTGGATCGGCATCCGTGGCCGGCAGATAGGTCCCGGGTGAGTAGTTTTCTTCGTCGTTAGCGTCCGGCGCCGGGTCGAACGACAGGTCACGCGCCGAGAGACGCTTTTCCATCTCGGTAACCTCGGCAACCGAGACCTTGAGATCGCGTGCAACCGCCGCCGTTTCTTCCTGTGACAGCCAGGCGAGATTCTTCTTGCGCTTACGCAGATTGAAGAACAGCTTGCGCT
>JAGRJB010000113.1 GCA_020442965.1 Pseudomonadales bacterium | reverse complement strand
CCGCTCAATGTGGCGGTAAGCGACGCGGCAGTCGCGGCGATGATCGGCGATTCAAACGCCGCAGCCATCGCCGCATCGGATGCGTATTGCACACGCATCGACCGCCTGATCAAGGCAGGCCAATTGCCAGCGACCCTGCATCGTCTCGCGGTCGCTGCGCCTGGCGAGAACTGGTGCGACCTGCCAACCTGGCTGTCGCAACAAAGCGCCGCGGCACCCGCAGCGCAGGTTTCGCCCGATACCGAGTGCAATATCATCTACAGCTCTGGAACGACAGGGCAGCCCAAGGGGATCGTGCACGATCATCGCTGTCGGCTGCAGTGGGCTAACGATATGTCGATTGCTTTGCGCTATCACAGCGGCTGCACTACTGTCTGCTCACTCGGGCTGTTCTCCAACATCAGTTGGGTTGCGATGTTGGCGACCCTGTTGGTCGGGGGCGCACTCGTCATCATGCCAAGCTTCAGTCCGGCACTGCTCGCCGCCACCGTTCGGCGTCTGCGAGTGACGCACGGGGCGTTCGTGCCGGTACAGTTGGCGCGTATCGTCGAGGCAGCGGATTTTTGTGCCGCCGACTACTCGAGTTTGCAGACAATCATGAGCTGCGGATCGCCGCTCGCACCGGCGCTGAAGCGAGCGGTCCGTGATCGGCTCGGCTGCGAGGTGATCGAGCTGTATGGACTGACGGAAGGTCTGGTCACGACACTCGCGCCCGAGGATATGGATGCCAAAATCGAGTCCGTCGGCCGGCCGCTGCCGGGGCAGCGGCTCGCGATCATTGATGCTAACGATTGCGAAGTCGCGCCGGGTGAGCCCGGTGAGATCGTCGGCGCCGGACCGCTCGTCATGACCGGCTACCACAACCGACCGGAGGCGACCCGTGAGGCTACCTGGGAGCGCGGCAACGGCGAACGCTGGCTGCGTACCGGTGACATCGGTCGAGTCGACTCCGATGGCTTCCTCTATATCGTCGATCGCAAAAAGGACATGATCCTCTCGGGTGGCCAGAACATCTACCCGGCCGATATCGAGTCCGTCATGCTGCAGCACCAGGACGTCGCGGAGGTGGCGGTGATCGGCATCGCAAGTGACAAGTGGGGGGAAACGCCGCTGGCGCTAGTCGTCGCCCGACCGGGCGCGACACTCGATCTAACAGCGTTGATCGAATGGACAAACAGCCGCGTCGGGCGCCAACAGCGCATCAGCGACGTCAAGATGCTCGACCAGCTGCCGCGCAACCCGAATGGCAAAGTGCTGAAGCGCGAGCTGAGGCGGCAATATGCGGCTAACGCGTAGTGCGGTCTGTGTAATGCTGCTCGCCGGCAGTGCGCTTGGCGCATGTTCCGCGAACGAGCAGCCGGAGGCTCCTCCGCTGCCACGGCTTGCCGCTGCCGCCGATCAACTCTCGACATCCGGGGTCTCGGCGGGTGGCTACATGGCTGGCCAACTGCTGGTGGCTCACAGCAAACGCTTCGTCGGCGCTGGCATCCTCGCCGCCGGGCCCTACGACTGCGCACGCGGTTCGTTGAAGCGTGCGTTGGGGCCTTGCGTGTCCGGCGCAGAACTCGATCTCGAAGCGTTACGCGACGCCACCCGTACCGCCGCTACTGACGAGAAGATCGATCCCTTGGAAAACCTGACGAAGGCGCGCCTGTGGCTGTTCCACGGCGCAGCCGACGACAAAGTAGGCACCCCGGTGGTCACGGCGGCCCGTGACTTCTACGCAACCTGGATACCGGCTGAATCCATCACACTGGTCCAGAATATTCCCGCCGCGCATGGGCTGCCGACGATCGACCAGGGCGCCCCCTGCAACCAGTTTGTGGCCCCCTATCTCAACGCCTGCGATTTCGATGCGGCTGGAAAGATTCTCTCTCAGATGTATGGCGCGCTGCGGCCAGCGGCCGAGTCCACCGCGGCGCCACTGACCTTCGCACAAGGGCCTTTTGGCGGCGGCCTTCACGACACGGGCTATGTATACATCCCGACATCGTGTCGCAAACGCGCGGGGTGCCGCATCCATGTGGTCCTGCACGGTTGTCAGCAATCGGCCGAGAAGATCGGCGCGCAATTCGTCGCCGGTGCTGGCTACAACCGCTGGGCCGAAACTAACGACATCATCGTGCTCTATCCGCAGGCGCGCTCGTCCACCGCGCCGCTCAACCCGCTCGGTTGCTGGGACTGGTGGGGTTACAGTGGCTCCGACTATGCAAACCGCGAGTCCGTGCAGATGCAGGCCATCCTGCGCATGGTCGATACACTCGCGCGTCCGCCGCAGGGCAAGCGCTCATGAGCGTTTCGCAGATTGCCACGTACGAGAGTGCCGATGGGCTCGAGCTTGCGTTTGCCGACTACGGCGCTGCCGACGCCGAGTGCGTCGTGATCTGCCTGCCGGGGTTGACGCGTAATTCGCGCGACTATGTGCCACTGGCGCGACATCTGGCCGATCGCTTCCGGGTACTAACACCCGACCTGCGCGGTCGAGGGCATTCGAGCTGGGACCAGAACTACCTCAACTACCACCCGCGCACCTACGCAAACGACGTCATGCGCCTGATCGAGCTGGTGGCTGCGCGACACCTGATATTGATCGGCACGTCCTTGGGCGGTCTCGTCGCTGCGCTACTCGCGAATGCGGGTATCGGGACTTTGCGCGGCGTAGTTTTGAATGATATCGGCCCCGAAATTGATCCCGCAGGAATCGCGCGTATCGCCGGCTATGTCGGTTCGACCGGCCCGTTCTTCGACTGGTCTGCTGCAATCGACGTCGTCAGGCGCAACAACGAGTTTGCCCTGCCGAATCTCAGCGATGCGCGCTGGCGTGACGTCACGCTTGCACTCTGTCGCGAGCGCGATGACGGACAGATCGAGTTCGACTACGACCCGGCAATCGGTCAGGCATTTCGCGAGGGCGCGGGCGGCGCAATTGACCTGTGGCAAGTCTTTGGTGCATTGGCAGGCATCCCCACATTGCTGCTGCGTGGTGTGCACTCTGACATCCTGAGTCGGATTACGGTCGAAGGCATGTGCAGGCAACTGCCACGCCTGCAGGTAGTCGAAGTGCCCGAGCGCGGTCACGCACCCTTGCTGGACGAGCCTGTCGCACTCCGGGCGATCGACCGCTTCGTCGCATCGATCGCCACGTCGTGACGCGTAGCACGCAGCGCAGCTACGCTTACTACGTACTCGGCATCCTGCTGCTGGTCTACACGTTCAATTTCATCGACCGAGTCATCATCGGCATCCTGGCACCCCCGATCAAAGCCGAGCTCGGCCTGTCGGATACCCAACTCGGGCTCCTCGGTGGCACCGCATTCGCACTGTTCTACACCGGTCTCGGCATTCCGATCGCGTGGCTGGCGGACCGCTTCAACCGTGTCTGGATCATGACGGCCGCGCTGGCAGTCTGGAGTGGATTCACCGCGGCTTGTGGCGTGGTACAGAGTTTCAGCCAACTGTTTTTCGCCCGATTGGGGGTCGGCGTCGGCGAAGCGGGCGGCGTCGCACCGGCCTACTCGCTGATTGCCGACTACTTTCCATCGCATCAGCGGGCGCGGGCACTGGGCGTGTACTCCTTCGGCATTCCGCTCGGCAGCGCACTCGGGCTGATGATCGGCGGCATCATCGCGAGCCAGGTGAACTGGCGTTGGGCATTCGTCGTGGTCGGCGTCGCAGGTGTCCTCGTCGCACCCCTCTTTCTGGCGACTGTCAGGGAGCCCGTGCGCGGTGCACTCGACCCCGGTGGCTCTACCACTAACAAGCCGCCGCCGATGCGAGTTGCGCTAGGTATTCTCGCACGCAAGCCGAGCTTCTGGGGCCTCGCATTCGGCGCCGCAACCTCGTCGATGATGGGTTATGGGCTTGCGTTCTGGATGCCGTCGCTGTTCGTCCGGAGCTTTGGCCTGTCGCTGATCGACGTGTCCTGGATGTACGGCATAGTGGTACTCGTAAGCGGGATCACCGGCATCTGGATAGGCGCGTGGCTGGCAGATCACTACGGCCGGCGCAGCCGCGCGGCCTACGCACTCGTACCTGCGATCACACTGCTCGCCGGCGTGCCATTCATGGTGGGTGGCGCACTGTCACGCTCGTTCGCCGTCGCGATCGCCCTGTTCTGCATTCCAGAAGCGCTGCGGCTCGCCTGGCTGGGGCCAGTGCTCGCGGCGATCCAGCAGTTAGTGGTGCCGCAAATGCGCGCGACTGCCTCGGCGGCATTTCTGTTCATCAATAACCTGATCGGTCTGGGTCTGGGGTCGCTGCTGCTGGGAAAACTATCGGACTCGTTGCGCCTCGACTATGGCGACGAATCATTGCGCTATGCGATCGTCTTCGGCAGCGGCTTGTATGTAATCTCCGCCGCTCTGTTCTTCTGGTGCGCGCGACGCCTCGCGCGCGACTGGACCGACTGAGTCAGCTCAACGCAGAACGCCCTCGACGTACGCAGGATCCTGGTAGCTCATGAATTTGGTGAGCTCGCCCTTGAAGGTGAGCTGGAAAGTTCCGGTTTCGCCGTTGCGGTGTTTGGTGATGATGATCTCGGCCACGCCCTTGTTAGGCGACTGCGGGTTGTACACCTCGTCGCGGTAGAGCATCAGAATGATATCCGCGTCCTGCTCGATACCACCGGACTCACGCAGATCCGACATCACCGGCCGCTTGTTCTCGCGTTGTTCAACGCCACGATTGAGTTGCGACAGCGCTATCACCGGCACAGCAAGCTCTTTGGCCAACGCCTTGAGGCCGCGCGAGATTTCGGCGATCTCAGTCGCGCGATTTTCGTTCGTCCCAGGTACCTGCATGAGCTGCAAGTAATCAACGACCACGAGGTCGAGACCATGCTCGCGTTTGATGCGCCGTGCCCGCGCGCGCAACTCCGTGGGAGTGAGTGCGGGCGTCTCATCGATGAACATCTTGGCGTCACGCAATTGGCCCGACGCGCCGACCAGGCGATTCCAGTGTTCGTCGTTCAACTTGCCGCTGCGGATCGCCGCGAGCGGCACCTGCCCGATGGATGCGAGCATACGCATCAGCAACTGATCGGACGGCATCTCCATACTGAATGCCGCGACCGACGCGCGATGCTGCATATCGAGCGCCGCATTCTCGGCGATATTC
>JAGRJB010000112.1 GCA_020442965.1 Pseudomonadales bacterium | reverse complement strand
CGAGCTCGACGTACGCGGCATCGAGCTGCGCGTCCTGACTGATCAATCGCTCCAATATCCCCTTGGCTTCGCCGATTGCGCGGCTTCCGCCTGAGTCAATTAGCGCCACCGCGCGCTCGAGGTTGTCCCGTGGCGAATCGCGGGCGAACGATTGGTTCTGAATGTAGGTAGCAAAGTTTGGCCACTCGATTGGCTGCTCAACCGTGTCGCTAGCCAGAATGGTTTCGGCAGGCAGTGGCTCGCGCAGCGCTGCAACGACTTGTTTCGTGCTAAACTGCGAGCCGGGGTAGTTGATTTGAACTGTGACGTGATGCGCGCCGCGTTGTGGCGGCGGAATGAAGGTGCGGCGGTTTTCATAGGCCTGCGCCTGCGGCTCGGCGGTCGGCCTTGGCAACAGATCCACCCTTAAAATGACAGCCCGTGGCTCACCGGTGAAGAAATAGTCGAAGTCAGCCGTCCACAAGCCGTTTGCGTCTGCTGTCACCTTGAGATCCGACACCGAGTTCTTGCCCGCCAGTGGCGCAAGCGGTCCCGATGGTTTGCCGTAGCCGCCCACCAATCGTAGAACGGGCTGGCGAAACTGCCAGCCCAGCAGGACCAACAACACTGCCATTAACAGAACCGGTCGCCGCGATGCGGTAGTTTGCTCCGCCACTTGACACCTGCAAGAAGCCGCTGAGTGTTTGCCTAGACAAGCTGAATTCAGCGACCAGACCAACTGGCTCGCGCGAGTCTTCCTTGGACGCTACGCCGCCGATACTCACCGATCCCAAGCCGGGTCGGTTGTGTCGCCGGTCACAGAATTCGGGAAATTTGCAGCCGTGCTGAAGGGGCGCCAGCCGAACTCACTGCGCCCGCGGATCGACGTGTCTGGTTCGACGGCAACGTTCGCAGAGCTGTCTCGGTCCGCGCCGAGTACGGCAAAAAAGACGCGCGCCGGCCGCGGGGGTCCGGCGTCGCGTCTGCGATCGGGCGACACTGAACCCGGGGTTAGCCCTTGTCGCCGAATTTCGCGTGCACCAATGCGAGCTGCGGCTGGGCGATGTCGGCGACGGCGCGATTGACCGCGTCCGCGACACACTGGCGTCCGGCGATCGACGTACGCAGATTGCGCGACGTGGTATCGGGGCAGACGCTGCGGGCGGCGACGCGCAGTCGCTGATGCAGAGCCTCGGCGCCGGCACGCGTGTTCATGTTGAGATCGCCGTATTCCACCCGCACCGTCGGCGCGTCGGTGGCCGGGTCGCTCGCCAGCGCTGTGCCGGCAATAGTGAAAGCGATCATAGCGATCGTTAGCTTGTGCAGTTTTCGGTTGGACATGATGGTCTCCTGATTGACGAGTGATCGGTGTTCCTGATCACAGCCTGTCGGTCCGTTCCATGAGCCGTGCTGCGATGTCTCCATCTCACTCTCATTGCGGTGAGATTGTTAGGGGGACAATGACGACTTCGTCCTTGCCGTCGACGAGTTCGGCCCAGTCGTCTTCTGCCGTGTCGCGTTCGAGCACGGGCTGTGGTACGGAAAATCCGTTTCGTCCCCGCAAGCAACGTGTTCGTCCCACGCGCGCCGGTCCGCGCGGCAGGCGGGCCAACGCTGCGGTATTCTTGGGGCCATGAGCGCACCGGCGGAATCCATCCCTGCGCGACTGCCGCGAGCGAAGGCCGCCAACCGGGCGTCCTTCGACCGCAAGACACTGGGTGGCCTGCGCGTGCGGCAGTTTCTGCTGATCACGGCGCTGTTCTGGGGCTACGTCGTGCTGTCGAATATTCTCTACGCGGAGAATTTCAGCCTCAGTCTGGCCACCCACGATAT
>JAGRJB010000111.1 GCA_020442965.1 Pseudomonadales bacterium | reverse complement strand
GTCCCGCAGTGCGGCTATTGCCAGTCGGGCCAGATCATGTCGGCGGTGGCGCTGCTCAAACAGAATCCGAAGCCCTCCGACGAGGATATCGACAGCGCGATGGCGGGGAATCTGTGCCGTTGCGGTACTTATCAACGCATTCGGGCTGCGATCCATCGCGCTGCGGAGACGCCTGCAAAGGCGTGATGAACACGCGCGCCAGATTATTGCGATCCGCGACGCACCGGTCCTCAGGTCATGAAGCAAAAGCACACCGACACGAATAGCTCACTGCACGCCCGGCGTACCGCGGCCGTTCCGCGCGGCCTCGCGAGCTCGCTCGCGGTCTTCGCCGAAAGAGCGGAGAACGCCGAGCTCTGGGATGTCGAAGGTCGCCGCTACATCGATTTCGCGTCCGGTATCGCGGTGCTCAACACCGGCCATCTGCACCCCAAAGTGAAAGCCGCGGTCGCCGCGCAGCTCGAGCGGTTCACTCACGCCTGCTTTCAGGTCACACCCTACGCTAACTACATCGAACTCGCCGAGCGGCTCAATGCACTGGTGCCCGGCGCTACACCCAAGAAGACGATCTTCTTGTCGACCGGTGCCGAGGCAGTGGAAAACGCGGTCAAGATCGCGCGAGCGCACACTAAACGCGCCGCGGTGATCGCGTTCTCGGGCGCCTTCCACGGGCGAACGATCGCCTGCATGAGCCTTACCGGCAAGGTCATGCCGTACAAGGCGAGCTTCGGGCCGACTCTCGCCGAGGTGTATCACGTCCCGTTCCCAGTCACCTTCCATGGCGTCACGCCCGAGCACTCATTGGCCGCACTCGAAATGTTGTTCCGCGCAAGTGTCGATCCAGCGCGCGTTGCGGCGATCATTATCGAACCGGTGCAAGGGGAAGGCGGCTTTTACATAGCACCGCCCGAGTTCCTGCGCAAATTGCGTGCGCTGTGCGATCAACACGGCATCGTGTTGATTCTCGATGAGATTCAGACGGGTTTCGGTCGCACCGGGCGCACGTTTGCGCATGAACACGCGGGCATCGAGGCGGACTTGATCACTGTCGCAAAGAGTCTCGCCGGCGGAGTCCCGCTGTCGGCTGTGGTCGGCAAGGCTGCGATCATGGATGCCCCGGCACCGGGCGGGCTCGGCGGCACCTATGCAGGCTCGCCGCTGGGCTGTGCCGCAGGCCTCGCTGTTCTCGACGTGCTGGAGCACGAAGAGCTAAATGCGCGCGCGACCAGGCTGGGAGCGCTGATGACTGCGCGGCTCGAGCAAATTCGAGCACGTCTGCCCTGCGTCGGGGACGTGCGCGGCCTGGGCATGATGATCGCGCTGGAGCTCGTCAAGAATCGTCGCGCGGATCAGCCGGACGCCGAACTTGCCAAAGCGGTCGTGCAAGCCGCGGGGCGACGCGGACTGCTGCTACTCTCGTGCGGGGTCTACGGCAATGTCATCCGCCTGTTGGCGCCGCTCACGATCCCCGAGAGGCAACTCCAGGAAGGCCTCGATCTGCTGGAACAATCGTTAGCGGAAGCGAGCGAGGCTCAGCGACCGAGCGCGGTCGCGTAACGGCTGGCAGCAGCGGCCAGTTCAGGCGACGGCACAGGCGCCGCTCAGCTCCGCTCAGGCACGACCCGCATTTGAGTCGTTAGGTGTGTGAAAATATTCGCTCTCTGAGGAGAGCTGCTCGATCAGCCGCTTGAGCTCCGCCATGCGCCCGGTGGCGGTGCTGATCGGCATACAATCCTGACAACGCGGATCGTTGCACGGCTGACGTGAATACAGCCAGTATTGAATCGCACCGGCCAATAGACCATCGGCTATGTCCCACAAGTCAGCATCCTTGTCCTTGTCGGCAAGTTTGTTGCCAAGGTCCACCGCTTTGGAAAAAGCCGCGTCGAATGTGTCGGCAATGGGTTCCATCGAACGCCCCACAGAACAAAGAATGCCGCGATTATACGGGATCGACCGCTCGCATCGCGCAACTTGTGCAGCGAATGGCGCGCTATGTTCAACGCACCGAGTGGCAATAACCGCCGAGCCGCTCAGGAAATGACGCGCTGCTCGATCAAGCGTGCAAGTGTGTCGGCCTGCTGCTCGCGAAAGTAGCTCCGAGTCGGCACAACCACCTGGCCGTTCTTCCACAGTCCATTCTTGCGTCGAAAATCCAGGCCCGCGATACCCGCCTGGAACGCATCGTATGGCAGCCGCGACAACATATTGCTGATTCCGGAGCGACGCCGGTATTCGCGCAGGCCCATCAGATCGATCCGCGCGTTCGCAGTCATGGTCTCACCCTGTCCGGCCTCCACCACCGTCCTACCTAAATGATCAATGATCTCGGAACCACCATTCGCTGAATCGACCGGGATATCGATATTGTCGATTCCCGCGGTGTTGGCGGAGACCACCCATGCGATATTCTCCATCGCGCGCGCCAATCGGCCGATGCGCTTGGGCGGCATCGTGGTCGTGTAAGCCTCGCTGGAGGAGTGCAGGAACAGCTCCGCGCCTCGCACCGCGTGGCAACGAGCGATCTCTGGATAGAGGATTTCCTCGGATGCGATCGCCGCAAAATTGCCCAGCGGCGTACGCGCGACCGGGAACACGCCATCGATACCGTAGGCGTCGAGGTAGGCGTCCCACACATCATGCGGCGTTGGCACCAGCGTCGAAATCATGCGTCGGTAGCGCAAGATCACCCTGCCCGCAGGATCGATCATCCACGCACACTGGAAAAAGAGCCCGGGGAACTTGGCGTCCGCCTCATACGAACTGCCGGCGAGATAAGTGGAGTGCTTTTGCGCGATCGCGCTCAACGCCGTGTACTCCGGTCCGTCAATTGTTAGCACGGCCTTCTCGAGCCACTCCGGGATCGACTCGCGCGTCGGAAAACTCGTCAAGGTGTACTCGGGCAGCACGACCAGCTGGAGGTCGGCACCGATCCACGACTTGGCGCCGCCGACTTGCGCGTCGATGCGGGCGATCGAGCCGCGCATACGTGCACGCGCCGCCTCGGTTGAAGTATCACGATTCACGGCATCGACCCGAAATTGTAGTGCACAAGCGTAGTACGCACCGCTGGCGCTGTGTGCCCGCGAGGCGCCAACGCTCGGCGGCGCGATCACCGCGGATTTTTGATCCTGTGCGCGCGCGCCGGCTAGCGTCGCAGCCGATGCTGCTCCCGCCGCCGCCGCGAACAGCTGTCGGCGTGTCAAATCGATCGGTGGCTTGGTCATGAGTTCCCTTTCTCGAGTCGCAGCGCGTGGACGATCATTCGGCTGGGTCCGCTGGCTTCGCTACGATACAACGAAACGTCTGTGATATGGCCCATATCCATCGTACGACCTTTGGGCGCGCGCATCACATCATCCAGCGGTACGACGACGACGCGGCGCTCACGTGGCGCCAGGCGAATATTGCGATTGAATCGATCAGCATACTCCCAGCTATGCTCGCGATCGTGGATACGCAGGGTGAGCTGCACGGGTGAGTCGTTAGGGTTTTCCACGTCGATGACCAGACTCTGGTAGCCGCGCCAGTCCGGCTGAGGCTCGAACCAGGCGACGCCCGGAAACGGCTCCGACACGAAGTCGACTATCAGTGCCCCACCCTGGAACGTACGCCGCGCTCCGGAGCCGCGCGACCAGAAACTGTCGCGCCGGTCGGAGAAATCTGCAAGGCGTGGAAAAATGGCGGTTCGGTACGCATAGGCACGCGTGATTTCGATCATCGGCAGGGCTACCCACACGACGCCGGCGAGCGCGATGAGAGCCAGCGCACTGCGAGCCAGTCGCGGCAGAGCGATACGACGATCGAACGCGGCAAAAGCTGTTAGGGCAATGCCGGTGCCGAGCAAATCGCGGACAAAATCCCCCCACGACGCATCCCGTCCAACCGGAACCTGCGCGAGCTCGCTCAAGGCCCCCAATACCGCGGCCGCTGCGGCGGCAAAGCCGTACTGCCGCAAGGCTCGGTTGGGCCACCGGGCCCGCGCCCAACCGATGAATGACAGCGCCAGCAGCGCGAACAGGGGTGCATGACCTGAGTCCTCGACCACTCGCCAAAGCGCGGTGAACGGGAAGCTCCAGTTTACGAGGAGCAGCAGCGCGGCGACCAGCAGCAGAAGAACAAGAATGACTATTTGGCGGCGCACGACCGGTATTCTCTCACTTCCGTGCGGCCGCACGCACGCCTGTGAACTTATACTGCACGCATGAATATCCAATTGTCTGCGCTCGACGCACGCATACTCGGCTCACTGATCGAAAAGCAGCTGACGACGCCCGATCAATATCCGCTGTCGATCAACGCGCTCGTGAACGCCTGCAACCAGAAGAGCAATCGCGATCCACTGATGACGCTCGACCAAGTCACCGTTCAGCAGGCAGTCGATGCCCTGAAGAAGCGCCATCTGATACTGGAAAAATCGGGCTTTGGCAGCCGCGTCCCCAAGTATCACCAGATTTTCTGCAACACGGAGTTCGGGACCTTGAAGTTGTCGCCCATCGAAACAGGAATTTTGTGCGAACTTCTGCTGCGGGGCCCGCAGACGCCCGGCGAGTTGCGTGCACGTGTCGCGCGCATGGCGGTTGTGAGCGATGTTAGCGAGATAGAGAACTCGCTCGAAGCAATGCGACTACGCCCTGAAGGCACGCTCGTCACCAAACTCGCGCGCGAGCCTAACCGGCGCGACTCGCGCTACGCTCAGTTGTTCACTGAACTATCGGGCACGCCACGCACCGACGCGGACGAGCTGCAAGCAATGAATATCCCGACACCGCCGACCAGGCCACCTGACGTGACGCTCGATGAACTGCTGCGGCGAATAGCAGCGCTCGAAACCGAAGTTGCCGACATACGCGCGCGGCTGCTGCCGGGATAGTAAGGACGCGCGTACACGGTGCAGTGACCGGACATTCGCGTGGCTCGGGCGCGCTGCGCGTGCGCCCGCCGTGCGATGAACGCCGACGGCCGACCAAGCAGACACGTCAACTACTGCGCTGGTCTGACACCCTCACTCTGCTTCGGTGCCGCTCCCTTGCGCAGGTAATACTCGAACGCCTCTTCGCGATTGCCGGTCAAGTACGGCACCATATACAGAACCGCCATCGCCTCGAGAGCACGTGCGTTCCGTATGGGGCCCACATCGACGGTCTCGATACCCATCGCACGAACGATCTCGCCGACCTGGCGCTTGGCGTCGGCGTCGTCGCCTGCCAACGGCGACGTAACCGGCCCGCCCGCGAGCGCCGGATTGGCCATGACGTGAAATCCGAGCGTATTGAATGCTTTGACGACCTTGGCCTTCGGCGCCCAGGACTGAATGAGTTCGCCGGCCGAGGTCTCTACAGCCATCTCCATCAAGCCCGACGGACCGATCGTCAGCGCGTTCGTCGGGTCGATGACGATCCGACCGGCGAGGTCAAGACTCTTGACCATCGCCTCGGTAGCCTTCCAGGGCAACGCGATCACGACGATCGACGCCTTGGTCACCGCCGCGTCGGGTGTGGCGGCCGACGCGCCATACCCGGTCTTCGCCACGAGTGCGGCCACCGCTGGCCGCCCTGGGTCACGCGATCCATAGACAACCTGATAGCCTTGCTGCGCGAATTGCACGCCGAGCGCGGCACCTACTCTACCCGTACCGAGCACGGCGACCGTCGCGCCACTCGAATAGTTAGTGATCGCTGTCAGCATGAGAATTCCGGCCAACCAAATGTACTTCACCAATCGTAACCTCGGCTTGCGTCAGTTCGTCGCCAGCGCCGCACACAGCGCGTCAATGTCTTCGGTCGCAGTGTCCCACGATACGACAAAGCGCGCTTCGCCCGCGTTCTCCGGGGCCCAGGGGTAGAATCCGAATCCCGCCTCGAGCAACTCCGCGATGCGCTTCGAACCCAGTTTGACGAAGACCTGATTGGTCTCGACGGGCGCAGTGAGCCGCGCGCCGGCCGCAACTCCTATTTGTCGCGCGAGCCGATTGGCGTGCTCGGCGTTGCGCCGCCACACGCCGCTCTCGATATACGCCAAGACCTGGGCCGCCATATAACGACCCTTGCAGACGAGATGGCCCGCGCGCTTGCGCCGAAACTCGAACTCGGACACGGCGTCCGTCGGGAAAGCTGGCGCAGCCGCACCGTCGGTAAAGAACACGACCGCCTCCGCGTTCATACCGCCGTTCTTGATTACACCCAGTGACAACGCGTCCACGCCAGCGCGCCAGGTGACGTCGGCGGGTTGGCAACCGAGCGCGACGACCGCATTCGCAAAGCGCGCGCCGTCCATGTGGACCGACATACCACGCGCGTGTGCAATTTCGGCCAAGGTAGCGATCTCGGCCGGCGTGTAGACAGCACCGCGCTCCGTGGCTTGCGTCAGCGACAGCACCTTGGGCTGCACCCCGTGAACGTGCGGTTCGAACCAGGCGAGACGCTCCCGCAGCGCCGTGGGGCTGATCTTGGCGTACGGACCCTCTATCACGGATATCTTGGCACCCGAGGTAAAGAACTCCGGTGCACCGCATTCGTCTCGCTCGATGTGTGCCTCACGATGGGTGAGTACCGTGCCCCACGGCGGGCAGAGCGTCGCAAGCGCGAGCGAATTGGCCGCGGTGCCCGACAACACGGTAAAGACGCGCACACTCGCACCGAAAAACTCGCCGACCACCGTGTCGAGCCGCGCCGTCCAGTCGTCAGCCCCATATGCCAGGGATGCACCCTGGTTAGCGGCAATCAACGCGGCCAGGACCGGTGGACAAACGGCCGCGGTGTTGTCAGATTTGAAATAGCGCATGGGGGTCTTGACTCCGCGGATGGTTAGCGCTGGGATAATACGAATGAATCAAAAACGTGAACACTTTCGGCTGCGATATCCGCTGCTCGCCCGGCCGCGCCTCAAGATGAGCGAAGCCACCGCGATCGTCACTGAATTATCCGAGCGCGGTATGCGGCTCAGCACGGTCAAGCTGCCGGCGCTCGACGCTCAATCACCGGTCGCCGGCAACCTGAAACTGGCCTGCGGCACTTTGTGCGACATACGTGGCAACGTGATCCGCGTCGACGGCGACGAACTCATCGTGAGTCTCACGGAAGGTCCAAGTTACGGAGACATGGTCGCCGAGCAGCGTTGCATCGCACAAAGATTTCCCAACTGGCGTCATCCTGTCTAACGCTCGCCAGTCGGCGCGCTGGCACGCGGCAGTCCGAGCGCACCTGGGTTCATCCGACCCTCAGGGTCAACGGCCTGCTTCAGCGACTCGACGAGGGTTCGTGTCGTCGGCAACAACGATTCGCCGTAGAGATAGGTCTTGCCGATCTGATTTGAGGCCGCGCCGATCGAGGCAAAGTAGGCTACCAACCGCCCGCGCAGTCGCTGCACGAGTTCCGCCGCGGCGGGATTCGCCGGCGGTTCCTTCAGTTTGGCAAGGTACTGCGGCTCTGGGGTCCGGCGATGTACTGGCAACCAGCTGTCGAACCAGTGGAACACTGGTTCATAGCTGAACGCGTGATTCGAGATCGCTATCAACAGACGTGTTAGTGTGACGCCCTTCGCCGCCATCTCGTCGCGGTGCTCGTTCAGAATCTTGTCGGCGCCACGGATGATCGCGACCGCATCCGAGTGCGCCACTTTGGCGTTGAGTGCAGCCCACCGATCGCCGTCCGGCCCCAGCACCGCATTCATGGCCGGGAATGGCATCGCTCTAACAGCTTTCGGGATCGAGTTCACGATCTCTTTGCCGGCCAGCTTTGCGATGATCGCGCGACACGCTGTCACGTCACTCGCGACCGCCGCGGCGCTGCGTCCAGCGCACACGACGTGCAACGAGAAGACATCGCCCTCGATGAAATTCCGGCCGGCGGCCACAAGCTTGGCGCCCTCCTTCAAGCCTTTGAACACGCTCGACTGACCCTTGACGACGCCCGCGAGGGTCTTCAAATCCTGAGCGAAATCGCCCGCCGAGAGATTCTTGCGCGTGGACTCAGGGTCGAACACGTAGGCCTCTTCTGCCACGTCGGAACGCGCGACCTCCGACAGCGCACGCGCTGCCGACTCGATGTCGGGAAAGACGAACGATAGGTAATCGCGCTCCGCCGGTGCACGGATAAGTCGCAGCGTGGCTTGCAGCTTGATTCCCAGTGCGCCCGTATCGTGCACGAACAGGCCGGTCAGATCCGGTCCGTAGGTGCGATAAAAGGGTTTCGTGACATTGGCGAACCCAGCTTGACCCGTGCGCAGGATCGATCCATCGGCGAGGGCCACTTCAAGCCCTAACAACATCTCGGCTGCCGTGCCGTAGCGCGCAGTAGCCATGAACAACGCGCCATTGGAAAGCCCACCGCCGACGGTGGCACGCGCGCCAGAAAACGTGCCGAAGAACGGCAGCCGCAAGCCGAGTGGCGCCACAGCCTCGTAGATCTGCTGCCAGGTCACGCCAGCTTCGACGGTGATGTACATGTCAGCAGCGTTGATTTCGACGATGCGATTCAGCGCGCTCGTGTCGAACACGATCGAATTCGAGTGAATCGGCGTATAACCGCCCGTGTACGACATGCCGCCACCGCGACCGATGACGTCGTATCCGGCGCGTGTGCTGAGACCGATCGCCGCGGCCGCAGTCTGCTTGTCTCGCGGTCTGACGACCGCTGCGCACGTGACGCCGACCTGATAGACGTCGGCCGAAAATGCTTCGCGCTCAGCCGGCGAGTCAAGTACCGCATCCTTACCTAACAGGCTGCGCAGTTGCTGCAGCAGATCATCGGCCAGCGGCACGGCAGTGTTCATCGCATCGACTCCTTGCGCAAGAAACAAGCGGGTCACGTGTCGTTGCACGCGCATCCCGAACCGACAGAACACCAGATCACGGAGTATCGTGCAAGTGCTTGAAAAGCCAAATACTACTATGCGGCGACGCCGTCGCCGCGCGTGCCATCAGGCCAGTTCTGCCACCGCGCCGGGGCACACGTCAGCCCTGGACGACGCGCATCGGTCTATCATGCAGGCAACGGGGATACGAAAGAATGGTCTTAGCCCAGATGGCGCAGCGAATTTCAGGGCGTTTTCACCAGCGGTTCGCCCTGCGGCTGCTGGTACTCGTACTCGCGTCGGGTACGGCGATCAGCGCAGTCCCGGAAATCGCAACTGAACTCGCGCTAGAGCCGAGCATGCTGACGGGCGACGTCGCCGAACTCGCGCCCACAGCGGTTGCGGCGCGTAGTCGGACCGAGCAACTGCCAAAGTTGGTTCTGCGCGCTGCCCGCAGGAGTGGAACAGTCTTTTGGCTGACCTCGCAACTGCCCGCGGCTGCCGCGAAGATAGCGGATCCGGCGCTGCTGATCGAAAAGGGCCGGCACCTCGCCGTCGATCTGTACCTGCTACGCGATGGCGCTGCGAAAGCGATACTGCCAGCGACTGCGTTGCCAGGTTTCTTCGGCATGCACACGGCGGTGTATGCGCTACCGGATCCACTGCGCGCTGGCGATCAGATGATTGCGCGTGTAACGGCAACTGGACGTGGAGCCGAGGACTTGCAGTTGCGTGTGGCGGGGTTGGCGGACACCCTCGCACTCGGTGCGACGCATGCCCGAACGATTACGCTGGCGTTCGGTGCACTCGCCGCGATGTCACTCGGCGCACTCGTTATCTGGCTCGTGCTCAAGGAGCGCATCTTTCTCCTGTATTGCGCACTGTTTACGCTGCAGGCTCTCTACATTCTTTTTCT
>JAGRJB010000110.1 GCA_020442965.1 Pseudomonadales bacterium | reverse complement strand
GTGCTGAAGAACGGATACAGCAGATTTATTGACGGGCCAAATACCTGGAACCCGGCCAGGCTCTGATCTGCACAGGGAATCGCTGGCGAGCCAGGACCCAGCGAACCTGCTGGTAGCGTCGGCGCGCCACAATCGATGCCACGCACGGTCTCGGTTTCATCCGAGTAGCGCGCCTCAGCAGAGACCTTCCAGCGGTGCGCGAACTTGAACTCAAGCTGCCCGAAGGCCGACTTGTGATCGATCTCGCGGCCGTTCAGGCGCGGAATGGCAATCATTTGGCCCAGGATCTGATTAGCCGTGAAACTCCCGCAGCTCGCCGGGATCGGCAGCGGATTGCCAAATGTGAACGGTGGCAGCGCGTCCAAGCAGAATATGTTGATGGAACGCGACGTTTGCTCGACTTTTTCGTTCCAGTACAAGCCGCCCAGCGTGAAATTGAAGGCACCGGCATAATTTGATCGATAGCGCAATTCCTGGCTGAACTGTCTCGTGTCATTATCGTAATCGAAGCGGGCAGCGCGTCCGGAGCGATCCGGTCCGCCGTTGCGCACGCCCGAATCGAAATCGCCATCCTCATCAAAACTGAAAGAGGCTTTCGTATAGCCGCTCAGCGATGTAAGCGTTCCGGGCCCCAGATTCCAGTTAGCAACGAGTGACGCGCGCGTAATCTGCCGCTTGCTGCCCGCGAAATCGCTCCCCGTGACCGTGCTGGGATCCAGTCTGACGACCAGCTCGTCAGCATCCGGAACCGTGCCGCGATTGGCGTACACGTGGTTGCTCGACGGGAACACGCCGAACGGCGACGTCGGGGCGTACACCCGCGCGCTGCCTGATGGACACGCGCCCATCACCGCAACCACCGGCGAACCAGCGGCGCTCAGACACGTCGACCCAGCCGCGGGTCGTGCCAGCACGGCGTTGATCGGCATCTGCGCGGTCGGCGATTGTCCGTAACTGTCATCGGTATATTCGAGGCGCGCTTTGGCAGCAAAAGTCTCGGTTGGTTCCCATTTGCCGGTTATTGCTGCACCCCAGCCGTTCCCGTCACCCACCTTGTTACCAGTAACCTCATCCCTGTAGATACCATCCTGATTCCAGTAGGCGCCGTTGAATCGCACGGCCAGAGTCTCGTTGACGGCATCGCTGAATCCCGTTGTTACCTCGTAGCGGCCGTACTCGGCAAAGCTTGCACGGAAAGTCCGCTCTGGAGTCTTTGACGGATCCTTGGTCACATACTGCACTGCCCCAGCAAAGGCTGAGCGGCCATACAGCGCCGACTGCGGGCCTTTCACAATTTCAACCGCCTGCAGATCCATCAAGCGACTGGTGGCAAGCAGCGATCCGCCGCCGAACTGAATACTCTCGCTCGATGTGTCGATGCCATCGACCAGTACGGCCACCGTGACGCGGCCGCGCGTCGGCGATAGGCCACGGATGGAAATCCGATTGTCGGTGGCCGAATAGCCCTTGTCGTAAATCAGCGAGGCATCGAGTCGAGAGACGTCTGCGACGCTATTGAGCCCGAGCTTCTCGATTTCCTGGCTCGGGATCGTCGTGATCGACATCGGCACGTCCTGCAATTTCTCGATCCGCTTGCGCGCGGTAACGATGACTTCGTCGAGTCCGCCAACCGTACTTTGCTGTGCGATGACCGGCACCGCGAACGCCAAGGCCGACGCAAACAACATGGCACTGCGCCGGCCCGCCAGAATGTGACAACTCGCTAACATATCGCCCCCCCGGCCGCGTACTTTCGACGCGGTCCTAAAACCGATAGTTGAACCGCACACCAATTGTACGTGGATCCGGCAAGTCGACGAACACCGAGGTCGGAATGGCCAGACCGAAAGGCGGCACCGGGTTGCGGAAATTGACGGGCGTCGACGGGATGGCCAGCTGGCCAAGAAACACCGCCTGGCGCAGGTCTGCCTGTGCGTTGCCCGGACCGGTTCCGCCCGACTTGATCGTGTCGTCATTGAGCAGATTGTCCACGTACAACTGCGCCGACCAGCGCTCGCCTTCGAGTCCGACGCGCAGATTCGAAAGAGCATAAGAATCCAACACGATCGAGTTGTCATCTTCAGCGAAGCGCTTATCCACCCAGTTCGTGTCGAGATCGACAAACCAATGCCGCGCACCATCACCCAGGGGCGCACGATAGCCCAGATTGAGTGCCACGGATGTCTCCGGCGTGTCCTCGAGGTGATTCCCGGTGCGCGACAACTGGCAGACGGTCTGCGCCTGGTTGGTTGGCACACCCATCACGGCAGCCACCACGACAGTTGTTACGGGCGTGCAATTGCCGACGCGAGCGATTTCCGCCGCACCCGTGCTCAGCGTCTTGAAGTCCGTGTACTCATATTTCAGGAAATGCGTGACTCCCAAGCCAACAGAGACGCGATCCGTGGCGCGCCACTCGGCCGCGAATTCCAGGCCCTGCAATTCGGCGCCGCTCGCATTGCTCACACGGGTGCCGAGAACAGGCCCGAGAATCACCTGCGTCGAGATCTGCTTGTCCGTGAAATCCTGATAGAAGAAGGCACCGTTCAGACGCAGACGGCGGTTACTGGAAACCCACTTGCTACCCAATTCGTAAACCCTGATCTTTTCGGACTCGAATTCAATCGTGTCGCGTGGCGGCAAACCAAATGCGCCGATCGTGAGGGTTGCGAAGCCGCCTGGCTTGCGCCCTTCGGAATACGACCCATAGAGATTCCAGCTGTCAGTCGGACGCCACTGGAGCGTTGCTTTGGGCGTCACGTACGATTCACTACGCTTGTAGCTCTGCAGCGGCAGTGCCGTTGGACCCGCAAACGTGGCTGGAAATCCGGGCTGAGCCGGATAGGGGATCCTCGCCGGCGTGTTGCAGCTGCCGGTTGCGCCGCAAAGAATCGCCGTGCCCGGTCCCTGGCCGCCCGCTGTCGGCGCCGCAACCACTTCATTGTCTTCATCGACATAGCGCGCTTCGCCGATCAGCTTCAAGCGATCGACGATCGACCACTCGAGTTCGAGATAGGCGGACTGGTGATCAACCAACCTGCGCGTGAACGATGGGACGCGCGCAGCGGCAACTTCCGCCATGTAAGGCGAGACATCGATGCTGCTGAAGCCAGCTGTCGGACCGCCCGCGCAGATGCCCATCGGCGTTGGAAATGGAATGACCGCAACGACGACGCAATTCGTGCCGGCACCGAACACAGTGTTGTTGCGATCCTCCTGGTCTGACCGCTCGGTCCAGTATTGCAGGCCGCCGATCAACTGCAGTGGTCCATTGAAGTCCGACGTAAACCGCAATTCCTGACTGAACTGCTCGGTCGTGTTGTCAGTCTTGAGGTTTTGCTGGATTGTTAGACTCGCGATCTTGTCGAAATCCTGGTCCGAAGAAACTTGGGCGCGTGTGTAACCTGTCAGCGAGGTCACCGAACCCAGACCGAAACTGAGTCCCTGTACCGCCGACAGCCTCAGTACCTGACGATTGGTCCCGGAGAACTCGGGCGCCGTGAGACCGTTGTCAGTCGAACGCGTGTAGTCCGGATTGTACGCAACCGAAAGTCCGTCGCCTTTCGGCAGAACACCGCGATACGACTCGACCATCATGTCGTCGTAGACGCCAAGATTGCCCGTCGCGTTCTCGAGGATCCGCACCGGATTGAAGACTCCACCCACGATTGGCCCACCCGCTGCGGTACGAAAATCGCTATTGGCATCGAGATAGATACAGGACGAGTCGAGCGTCGGTCCAGTACTGACCAACTGCGCCGAACCGGGTGCACCGCCTGGGTTGGCGATCGAATAGGTCCGACAACTCGACGCCGCCGCCGGCACGGCCGAACTGCCGTTGAACGGCACGTTCGCTTGAGCGCGCTGATCGAAATTGTCGTCCGAATACTCGGTGCGGAACTTGAGCGAGTAGGTATCGTTAGGCTGCCACTTGAGAGTGAGCGATCCGCCCATGCCATCGCCGCCGCCCACATCGGCACCCGTAATGGTGTTCTTGTAGAACCCTGCATCGTCGAAGTAGTAACCGTTCAAGCGGATGCCGAGCGTATCGGTTAAAGGCATCGAGAGACTGGCTTTGATCTCGTGCTGATTCTCGCGATTGAAGTCGACCGATACGTTCCCACCCAGTTTGGCAGCGGGATCGGCGGTGATGTAACTGATGGCACCTGCGAACGCGCTGCGACCGTACAACGCGCTTTGCGGACCTTTGACGATTTCGATACGGTCGATATCGACCAGGCGCGGATTGATGAGGAGTGAACCACCGGCGACGCCGATCGACTCACTTGATACGTCAATGCCATCGATCAGGGTAGCCACGTTGGGGCGGCCACGCGTGGGTGAGAGGCCGCGGATCACGATGCGCGTGTCGTACGGCGCGATACCCGAATCGAAGCTCAAACTCGGATCACGGGCAATGACGCCCTCGATATCCTTGATGCCCTCACGCTCGAGCTGCTGGGCCGTGACCGCCGACAGGGCAATCGGTACATCCTGCAGGTTTTCTTCGCGCTTGCGCGCCGTGACGACGATTTCCTCGAGCGCCAGGGATTCGGTTGCTGCCTGCGCCGCCGCAGCGCCGCACAAGGCCAACACCCAGACACCCGCTGACTTGATCTTCGCCATGAGACTTGCTCCGATCCGTAATGGTTGATTTCGCCAAGGCAATGAACATCGACGGGCGTTGCCCCTGCGACAAGCGCGAATTCGTGACCTGCACGAGAATTTCGCGACTGTCACTGGCGTTCGCGAGTGGCCGGCTATAATCCGGGCCCGCTCGACCTCATGAGACGAATGGAGGGTGCAGGTAGTGACGGCGCCGCGCTGGCTTCGGTACGATTTTCCGGCCATCACCCCGATCGGGGCGGCATTTTTCTACATTGGCGCACCGCTGTTGGTCGGCGCCCTGCTCGGCTGGAACCGAATGCTGGTCGGCCCGCACTTGAGCCGCGGCGTCTCGACCCTCTACTGGATCGGCCTGGTCGCGCTGGTCTGGATCGCGGCGCTTGTCGGTACCCGGCTCGTGCGCCGCGGCGTGCGCCGCTGGCAATGGCCACTGTGGATTTCCGCCGTGGTGGGCGCGGTACTCGGGATACTCATATTTTATTGGCCGATCGCGCGCTATCGGTACTTCGGCCTGACTCTGCTGCCCGAGGAATTCCTCGCGCTCGCGCCGCCGCTGCCCTGGCCCACGCTGGACTATCTGCCGCGCCTGTTCGCCAACACCCTGCCCGGCATCATCTATTGGCTGATCGTCGTGATCATCATGGACAAGCTGTTCGGCGCCGCGCGTATCGTCCAGCCCGATTCTCCGTCGGCGAGCGCCGAGGCAACGTTGCGCGCGCGGTTGCCCGCAAGTCTCGATGGCGAAATCCTCGCGTTGAAGGCGGAGGATCATTACCTGCGCGTCTATACCGAGAGAGGCGACACGCTCGTGCACCACCGCTTCAGCGACGCGGTCCATGATCTGCGCCATCTCGACGGCCTGCAGGTGCACCGCTCTTACTGGGTCCGACGCTCGGCGATCGAGAGGCGTTTCACCGCACACCACCGCCAGTTCGTGCGCCTGCGCACCGGGCTCCAGGTGCCCGTCAGCCGCTCCTACGCTCGCCTGCTGCAGCCCGCAGCACGACTAACAATTGGACCTCCGGAGAATACAAATGCTCGATAGACGCAACTTGCTGCAAGGTATGGGCGCCCTGGGTGCCGCCGGTTTCATTGCGATACCCGGCCAGTCGCAACAGGCGAGAGCGGCGACCAGTTCCGCGCTTGTTGGCCCTGCACTGAAGGGCCCCTACCTCGATCTTACAACCGGTGCTGGGAACAAGGTCGCTTGGGCGCGTCTACATTCTGATATCGATCCATCGAAGCAGAAGCATAGCTGGTTCAGAGGCTACGTCATGGCGGCGCGCCCCGATCAGCCGCTGCAGGATCTTTTTGGCTTTGAGGGACTCAGCACAGCCAGAATCCAGATCCAGAAGGATGGCTCCTATCTCAAGCTGTTGCGAGAGGTCGGGCTATACACCGACCTTAAAACCGGCGAGGTCCTGGAGTCATGGCGCAACCCGTTTCTCGATGAAGAAGTGAAAGTCGTGCCGATTGCTAACGACCCCTTCAATTTCGTGATCACAGAATTTGGCCAGGGCGATCCGATGAACGCGGGCCGCGGCGGTGACATGAAGCCGTTTCACCTGCCGTGGCGCCAGCGCGGTAACTGGCTCGATCTGGAAGACCATGTCCACCTGCGCTATCCCAACACTCTCAAGCCAGACAAATGGGTGCGCGAATCCTCTGGCCCCGAGGTGATCGCGAGTGAAATGACTGTCTACCACGTGCGGGCGGCGGACATGCAGAACAAGAGCATTACGGGGCTTGGCTGGTTTGGCACCTGGGGACGCCGGACGCCGTGGTTGCCCTGGATGCTGATGGGCACGGCGCCGGGATTTTGCCTGTACTCCGCGATGGCAGGCTCGGGCGACGATCTCGAGCAGGTACATACGCGCAAGATGCTGGACTACGTCGAAAAGCACTATGCGAAGTTTCTGCAGGCTCCCACCGAATGGGACGGGAAACCCAATCGTTCCAGCCTGGAAAACTACGCGGTCCAGCAGCGACCGGCGGCCGCGAAGAAAAAATGAACTGCCGATATCGGCGTCATGCTGATGACCATTTCACTGACGTACCCATTTTGGCAAACGGACCGACCTGACGCTAGCAGCTCATTGCAGCATGAGTTCATTGCTGACTGCCTTACAGCCGCCTCAGATCCGCGCCGTGAACCTGGCATGAATTTCGCTGTCACTCTGCATGGCCGGGATGGTAGCTGGCGATGCAGTAGGCGGCGACAGCGAATATGTACATTGTTTGCACTTCCAGCCGCGTGTTAGCCTGAATCAACACCATACCCCCTGTATGATTCGCACTCCGGCCACGTCGAGAACCGGCGCGCGTGCTCGGCTGTCATCTTCCGGTCAAGGGGATCCAGGCGATGAACATGGGCAGACGATTTACGGCCGAGCTGATCGGCACGTTCTGGTTGGTACTCGGTGGTTGCGGTAGTGCGGTACTGGCGGCGAAGTTTGGCGGCGACGGCAATCCGCTGGGTATCGGATTTGTGGGGGTGGCGCTCGCATTTGGCCTTACCTTGCTGACGATGGCCTTTGCGATCGGCCACGTCTCCGGTTGTCATCTCAACCCCGCGGTAAGCTTTGGCCTTTGGGCCGGCGGCCGATTTCCGGCGCGCGACCTGCTGCCATACATCATCGCTCAGGTGATCGGTGGCATCGTTGCCGGCGGCGTCCTTTATCTGATCGCGAGCGGTCAGGCGGGATTCGATGCGGCCGCATCGGGCTTCGCATCGAATGGTTTCGGTGAGCATTCGCCGGGTGGCTATAGCATGCAATCCGCGCTGGTGTGTGAACTGGTGATGACCTGCCTGTTCCTGCTGATCATCCTCGGTTCCACCGACGGTCGCGCGCCGGCCGGTTTTGCGCCAATCGCAATCGGGCTTGGGCTCACCCTGATTCACCTGATCAGCATTCCGGTCACCAATACCTCGGTGAATCCGGCACGTTCAACCGGTGTCGCGATTTACCAGGGTGGCTGGGCGTTGCAGCAACTCTGGTTTTTCTGGGTCGTTCCGATCGTCGGCGGCATCGTTGGCGGCATGATCTATCGCTGGCTCGGCGGTGAGGGTCAGTACATAGCAGGCGACAAGAAAGCGCCGTAACGGCCACAGGTCGAGCAACCGCACAGCGACGTGCGGAGCAGTGCTGGGTGGTCTCAGACGCTGCGCTTGCGGCGTTCCCTTCGGCACGTCGCCATGGATAGCCGCGGCACTCGGATTGGCATCGTCAATGCCACCGCGGAACTGTTCAACGTACACGGGTAGTGCGGCCGTGCCGTTCAACCGGATAGCGGAACATCGCCCGATCGGCATGCGCAATCTGCACTACTAACTTACTAACAAACAAGTAATCATCCGCTGTGTCTTTCGCTTGCACTCGATGAGATGGCCGCGCGTTGGTATGAGATCACTGGGCGCCGATGCTCGAGCCTATGGCGGTGATGCGCCAAATGACTCCTCCCTCTTCGAGTGTCGCGGGTCCAATCGTTGCGCCAGACGCTCTGCATCAACGATTGAAAGTGCGTGCCGCCTTGCAGAGGCAAGATCCGTCCCCCGGAGATCATCCGCCATGACTGCAGCGTCGTCGACTGGCTCGAAGTTGATCGAGTAGTTTGCGTTGCAGCTTGCGCGGCAGGCTTTTACTGCTGGCTCGGCGCGATGCGCTCGCGGCTCAGCAGATAGTAGACGACCGGCATCACGATCAGCACCATGGGCAGCGCCGCGATCAATCCGGCAATGATGGCGATCGCCAGCGGCGTCTGCATCGCCGAGCCCGTGCCGATGCCCAGCGCAAGCGGCATCAATGCCAGTATCGCGATCAACGTCGTCATCAGGATGGGTCGCAGCCGGAATTTCCCTGCGCTGACCAGCAACGCGTGTTCTGGTGGAGCCGCGGTATCCAACTCCGCGAAATAGAACACGGCGATCTCCGTAACGATGCCGATGATCATGGTCATGCCCATCATCGCTGAGATGTTGAGTTCGGTGTGGGTCACCCACAGCCCAATGAACACGGCGGCGACCGACAGCAGCACGGCAGACAGGATTGCCATCACCGCCGCCCAACTCTCGTAAAGATACCGTAGCAAGACGACAACCAGCAGGATCGCGGCGCCGAACACGGCAGCGAGGCCACTGAAGGACTTCTGCTGTTCGGCGTACAGCCCACCATATTCGACGCGTACCGTGGCCGGCAGCCGCATCGCAGCCACTGCACCGCGCACCGCCTTCATGGCGGACCCGAGATCGCGGCCCTCGAGGCGCGCCGTGACCGCAATCATCTGCTCCAGATTCTCGCGCGTGATTTGTGGTTGACCCGCGCTGATATTGACTGTGGCGACGCGCGACAAAGGCAGCGAGTGACCATCGGGCGCGCGTATTCGAAGGCGTGAGAGCGCCTCGATGCGGTCGCGCAAACCCGGTGGGGACCACAGTCGCACATCGACCATTTTCTCGCCGACCTGTACCTGCCCGATCACGCTTCCGCCAACCAATGTGGCGACTTGTCGCGTCACCGCGTCGGGATCCAGGCCATCGAATGCAGCCCGCACACGATCTACATGGATCTCGATGGCGTCGCCCGCGACTCGTTGACCATCCCGCACTTCGACCAGGCCCGGAATCTTCTGCAGAACCGCCGCCACCTGCGGCGCGACGCTGCGTAAGGACGACAGATCAGCACCAAACAGCTTCACTTCAACGGGCTGTGGGACCGCCGTTAGATCGCCAATGAGGTCTTCCATCAGCTGCAGGGTCTCAATGGTTAGCCCCGGAACCTGCCTCTCTACTCGTGCGCGTAAATCCGCCATCACTTCTTCGATGTTTCG
>JAGRJB010000109.1 GCA_020442965.1 Pseudomonadales bacterium | reverse complement strand
TGAGCGTTATGCACTCGACCTCGTCAGGGAAAGTAGCAACTGGCGATTGAGACGCGTGTCACGCGCTAACCGCTAACAAAGCGATCCGTTTCTCACTCTCGAATTGAGCGCGCTGAAAGCGTGCTCTACCTGCTTGTGACTTAACGAGCGTTCGCTTTCCATATCGTCAGACGAGTGCGGGCCGATGCGTGCCTTGCACAGGGAGACGTTGTGCGAGTGGCTATCTCAGGGAATCGAGCTTCGATCCTTACGCCCCCGGACAACGGGTTCCCGACCAGTTACAGAATGCGATGGTTGCGCCGTTTGGCGGGACCAGGCTTGGGCCGTGCGTGCAGCGATGCATGCGCCCACGTAGCCGAATCACGGAGAGGTTTAGATGCGATTTGAAAACAGGTGGTCGGTAGCGTCAGTACCGGCAGCGGCGCGACAGCTAGGTCGCACTCTCAGCTGCTGGGCACTCGCAGCCGTCGCGTTGGCAGCGCTGGGCGCTCCGGGCACGGCAGCGGCACAGAGCGCGGACGTTTCGGTCGCGGCCTACACGTGGACTCCCGACCCTGTGCCGAATGGCGCAACGGTGCAGTTCACTGTTCGTACCACCAACAATGGTCCGGGCAACGCCAACAACGCGCCATTGACTATCAACGTGGCATCGAGCTTTCAGGTTCTCAATCAGCCTGGCATCGCATTTCCGGCCTCGTGTTCACTCTTGGGAGCAGTCGGTTCGCAGCTGCTGAACTGCCCGATCAACGCCTTTCCATCCGGTTCGTCGGTCGATATCGTCTATTCCGCGGTTGCGATTGCTGCACCGTCCTCCGCAGGCACCACAGCCTCCATTGCGCCGCCAGGCGGCGTAACCGATCCGAACGGCGGCAACAACAGCTTGAGCCGCAATCCGACCGTTCGTCTCGGCGTGGATCTCGCCGTTGCCAAGTCGCCGAGCGCCACGACATTGCCGGGTGGTGCGACGCTGAGCTATACCCTGGCTACCAGCAACGGCGGCCCTGACATCACCAACGCGGTTCGTGTAACCGACAATCTCCCACCACAGAGCGATCTGAACAATGTCACAGCGAGCGGCACCAGTTGGAGCTGCACGGTCAACGCTGGTGTACCAAACGTGGTCTGTAACTACACGGGTGCCGCGACCCAGGGTAATTATCCGCCCATAACGATTCAAGGACGCGTCAACAAGGGCATTACCGGCACGATCACGAACTCGGCGCAAATCGCCTCGAGCAACAGCAACATTCTTGATCGCGCCGCGTCGAACGACAGCACGCCGAATGTCGTCGTCAACGTGACGCCGGGCACCGATCTGCAGGCGCTGATCTCGATCTCCAACAACCCCGCCATTACCAACACGGCGGTCACCATTCCACTGACGCTACGCAATATCGGCCCGCAGCCGGTCAACGGGGCGACGATCGTCGGTACAATTCCAGCGGGCTTCGTGCTTGGGGCACTGCCAGCCGGCTGCAGCTCCACGGGCAGCACTGCTGCGGGCTGGACCGTCACCTGCGTCGGCGGCACCATTGCCTCCGGTAACAACCAGGTCTTCACCCTAGTGGCGACCACGCCCGCTGCGGCGATGACGGGCAATCTCACCGCGCAGGTCACGCCGCCGACGGGCGTTACCGATCCGGTTGCCGGAAACGACTCCGTGACGCTCCCGATCACGGTCGTAGAACCGTTTGCCGACTTGTCGGTGACCAAGAGCAAGTCGCCGAATCCCGTTTCACAGGGCGCCACGATCACCTCGACCATTGTCGTGCGCAACAACGGTGTTGCAGCGTCGGTCTATGGGCCCGGTACACCACTGCGCATCACGGATGCCTTCGGTGCGAATGAGATTTTCACCGGCGTTCTGACGCCCGGCTGGACTTGCCCGGCAGGTCCCATTCCGGGGCCTGCGACGGTCACCTGCGAAACGACCGGTGCCGGCAGTCTCGCCAATGGTGCCACGACCACGGTGCAACTAACCAGTCAGGCGACCGGTATCGGCGCATCACCACCGTTCCCGACCATCACCAACCAGGCTTGCACGGGCTCCACCGCCAATTCGCTGGCCACGCCGCTCGATCCGGCTGGGAACAATACGGCCAATGAGGTCAATGACTGCACCGGCAATATCGGTGTCGTTGCGACCACGCGCACTGTCGATCTCGCAATCGACAAGACAGTCGGCTCCACGACTGCCGGGCCGTTCGTCGAATCGCTCACCGTGCCGACCAGCCAGTCGAACTACGTCTGGCGTCTGATCGTCACTAACAACGGTACCGATACCGCACCGACCGTCCACGTTGCCAATACGCTGGGCGAGTACATCAATCCCGCGCCGTTCACCAGTGGCGTGACACTCACCGCGCCGGCTGGCGATACATGCACCCGCTCTGGAGCGTCAGTCACCTGCACGCTCAACAATCTGGCGCCCGCGCAATCGCGCACGATTCTGATCGAGATGTCGCGTGCGGTGGAGAGCGGCACGTTCAACAACCAGGCATTCGTCAGTTCGCCCGACGCCGTCGATTCGAACGGCGCCAACAACAATGATCCCGCGAGTGTCACGATCGATCCGATCGCGGACGTCTCAGTCACTCAGAAAACGGTCAACCCGAATCCGGTCGTGGTCGGTGTGCCGTTCACGTACACGATGAGCTTTACCAACGTGGGCCCGAATCCCGCTTCGACGGTGGTGGTCAGCGATCCGATCGATCCGGCGCGCTTCAGCGTGCTCGCCGGTTCGGTCAGTACAACCAAGTCCGGCATCACCTGTACGTTCGTCGCCAACGTCGCGAGCTGTCCGCTCGGCACGATGACGCGTGGCCAGACTTACCAGATGTCTTTCCAGGCGATTGCCCACTATCCGTTCCCCGGCACACCGCCGAACCCCGGTAGCCACACCAACACGGCGACTATTACGACGGTCACCAATCAGGGTGCGAACACGGCGGTCGATTCCGCGTCGGTTACGCACAATGTGATTGTGCCGGACCTGGATCTGATCGTGACCAAGCAGGAACCTGCCGGTGGCGATCCGGTTCCGTATGGTGCTCCGCTTCTCTATCAAGTCACGATTCAGAACGACGGTCCGTCGCGCGCAACGAATGTCGAGCTGATCGATATTCCCGGCGCGGTGCCTGCGGGCTATACCATGACCCCGTCGACCGCTGTGCTGGGCTCCACCAACACGACCGGTACGCGTGCGCCAGCCTGTACGATCAACTCACCGGTTGCTGGACAAATTCGCTGCGTGGCGTCGCCCACTGCCGCAAACAACTACCTCGACGCAGGCGAGATCATTCGCTTCGACGTCTCCTTTACCGTCGCCGGTCCCGCGCCGTCTGGGTCACTCACGTTCGTGAACGGTGCACAAGTGCGTTCCGACGAGACCAGCGATGGCTACGACACTCTGCCAGCCAACAACATCGTATCCGAGAACACCACGGTGCTGCCTTCGACCGATCTTGAGGTCGTCAGCAAGACCCTGATCACGCCGCCACCGGTGAACATCAATCAACCGACCGAGTTTGCGGTCGTGATACGCAACAACGGCCCGTCGGCGACAGACCTGGTGCGAATCGTGGATGTGCTCCCGCCGGGCTTCAAACGTGTCGGTATCGTCACGGCCCCCGCAGCGGAGTGGGGCGGTACGGCGACGGTGATCAGCTCTCTCGTGTGCAACGACACGGGCACCACGACGGTTACGGTGACCTGCGATCTGCACGGTGACTTGCAACCGGGTGCTGCTAACACGATCACGCTGCACATCACTGCACGGCCAGAGTACCCGTACTCCGGTGCGATCGGCAGCAACGTGGCCAACACAGCGACGATCTCGCCGGGCCTGGACGGCAGTGGCAACCCGGTGTCCCGCGACACCGTACCCGGAAACAACTCGAAGACGGCCGTTGTGCAAGTGCAACGCGCGAGTCTCGCGGGCAACGTCTATGCCGACAACAACCGCGACAACACGTTTGGCGCGGGCGAGGCGATCGGTAGTGTCACGCTGGCCCTCACGGGTACTGATATGTACGGCAACGCGATCGGTGCTGGGCCGGTGGTTACCGTGCAGACGAACGGCGCTGGCGCGTATCTCTTCAACAACCTGCCGCCCGGCGACTACACGGTCACGGAGACGCAGCCGGGTGCGTATGCGGATAGTGCCGAATTTGTCGGTGTGGGAGCCGGCGGCACGGCGTCGCTCAACTGTCCGCCGCCCGCGAATTGTGGCAATACGGCGGCACAGAACCGAATCAGCGGGCTCACACTGACCGCGAACACGCAGGCGACCAACTACAACTTCCAGGAATACTCGCCGGCGCAGTGGTCTGGCTTTGTCTATGTCGACGCCAACGACAACGGCAACCGCGAGGGCGGCGAGACGGGCATCAACGGTACGACCAATCCGGTGCAGATCCGCTTGTCCGGTACCGACTATGCGGGCAACGCGATCACGCTCACGCAGAACACCACCGCAAGTGGTGCGTACGCCTTCAGCAACCTGCCGCCATCCGATGCGACGGGCTATGTGGTCACGCAGGTCAACGAGCCCACGGGCTTCGCCGATGGCGCGGACCAGAACGGCACTGGGGCGGGCAACGTAATCGCTAACAGCCGCGGTCGTGCGGTGGGCGAGACGATTCCGGCCACGGGCGGCATAGTTGTCGACCCGGCGGCCAACCTGACGGAGCGTAACTTCGGTGAGCTCGCCGGTGCGCAGTTGGCAGGCCGGGTCTATATCGACCCGAACGCGAACGCAGTCCGCGACGGTACGGAGAACTCCGGGGTCGCTGGCGTTTCGATCACGCTGACCGGCACCACGGATACGGCGCAAGCGGTCAACTGTTCGACGACAACGTCGGCGACCGGTAGCTACGCGTTCCCGGTGACGGGCGATCCGAATCCGCTCTGTGCCACACTGCGTCCAGGTAGTTATACCCTGACGCAAACAGCCATACCCGGACTCACCACCACGGGCACGTTCAACGGCACGCTGGGTGGCAATGGTCAAGGCGCTAACACTCCAAGTGTTGGCACGAATGCATCGGCAACCATCCCCGTGACCGCAGGTGCCAACGGTCAGAACTACGACTTCGGCGTGCAGGGGCAAGGCCTCAGCGGCTCGGTCTATGTCGATACCAATGGCAATGGCGCACGCGACACCGGTGAACGGGGTATTCCCGGCGTCACGATCACGCTCTCGGGCAACGCGGCGAACGGCGTGAACGTCTGTACGGTCATCAGCCCGAGTCCGTGTACGGCAGTGACCGATGCCAATGGCAACTACGCCTTTCCCAGTCTGCCGGCGAGTGATTCGGCTGGTTACACGCTAACCGAGCAACCGCAGGCGAGCGCGCCGCTCGACCAATACAGCGACGGCGCGGAGTCAGTCGGCCAGATCAATGGCACGGTGACCGGTTCGGCCGTCACTAACGACGTGATGAGCACGATCGTGCTGCCCACGGGCGCTGCGGCGATGAACTACCATTTCGGCGAACGTCCAGCGTCATTGGCTGGCTTGGCCTACGTCGACCTCAACAACGATGGCGTGGCGGATACCGGTGAGGAGCGCCTGCCGACCGTCACGATCACCCTGTCCGGCACGACGCTGGGCGGCGCGGATGTCTGTACGGTCATCACGACCTGCATCGTGACGACCGATGCGAACGGCGCCTACCTGTTCGATGGTCTGCCAGCGGGTACCTACGCGGTGACGCAGACGCAGCCAGCGAGTTACGCCGACGGGCTCGATTCGCCGGGTAACTTCGGCGGTGCACCAGTTGGTACGGCGGGTGCGGCAGGTACGAGTGCCATCAGCAACATAACGGTGCCTGCGGGCGGCACGGGTGTCGCTTTCAATTTCGGCGAAACACCGTCGTACCTCGCGGGTCACGCGTTCTTTGATCCGAACAACAATGGCACCCAGGATCCGGGCGAACCGAATCTGACCAACACCGTCGTGACAGTGCAGGGATCCGACGGTCGGCCGCGCACCGTGAACACCGACGGCAACGGCGACTACCGCGTTCCGGTCCCAGCCGGCCCGACGTCAGCGGACGTTACCGATCCGGCCGGCACGGAGCTCACAACAGGCAACGATCCGCAAACTGTCAACGTGCCACTCGGTGGTACGGGCACGGCGACGCCGGTCGGCTTCCGCTACCTCGGTCCCGACGTCACGGTTGTGAAGACCGCGACACCGGCGATCTTTACGGAGTCGAATCGCGGCAGCTTCTCGATCGTCGTCAGAAACGTCGCGCAGGCGCTCGACACGACCGGTGTCTACACCGTCGTCGACACGCTGCCAGCCGGCATGACGGTGGCCGAGGTTCCGACGGGCACGGGCTGGGATTGTGCGACCACGGTCGTCGGTAGTCAGACTGCGACTTGCACCAGCTCGGTTGTTCTCGCCTCGAACGGCGGCACGGCTGCGGCGATCACTTTGAATGTGGATGTTACCGCGGGCGCTGCCGCCAACTCGCCGCTCGTCAACACGGTTCGTGTCGATGGGGGTGGTGAGCCAAATGGCTTGCAAAACAATAATGAATCGACATTGTCGGTGCCCCTGCAACAGGGGAGCCGGATTTCCGGTTCTGTCTGGTTCGATATTGGCCAGAACGGGCGGCAACGCGATGCCGGCGATTCGCCCCTGCCGGGCTGGATCGTCGAACTGGTCG
>JAGRJB010000004.1 GCA_020442965.1 Pseudomonadales bacterium | reverse complement strand
TCGGCCTGCTTCGGCACGAAGTAGTACATCATGCCGAGGAAGCCGGCGGTGAGGAAGAAGCGGACCGCGTTGTGGCCGTACCACCACTGGATCATTGCGTCCTGAACCCCGGCATACGCGGAGTAGGACTTGGTGAGGCTCACCGGAATCGCAGCGCTATTGACCAGGTGCAGCACGGCAACGGTCAGGATGAAACCACCGTAGAACCAGTTGGCAACGTAGATGTGCGAGACGCGTCGTTTAGCCAGCGTCCCGAAGAACACGATCGCGTACGCCACCCAGACGACCGCGATCAACAGATCGATCGGCCATTCGAGCTCGGCGTATTCTTTACTCGAGGTCCAGCCCATCGGTAGCGAAATCGCGGCGAGCACGATGACGAGTTGCCAGCCCCAGAACACGAACGAGGCCAGACCATCGGAGAAGAGCCGGGTGTGACAGGTGCGCTGTGCGACATATAGCGATGTACCAATGAGCGCCGAACCGCCAAAAGCGAAAATCACCGCGTTGGTATGGAGTGGCCGAAGTCGACTGTACGTGAGCCACGGCAGGTCGAAATTGAGTGCTGGCCAAATAAGCTGCGCCGCGATGATCACGCCTACGAGCATGCCGACGATGCCCCAGACGACGGTCATCAGGGCGAACTGGCGCACCACCTTGTCGTTGTAAGTTGTCGCACGCGTTTGCACGACGTCCGCTTCCACGGCCCCCACAGCGGTTTGCATCGTCATCCCCCTGCACTCGATCGCGAGCTTCCTGAGCTGGGGCGCATTCTGGTGGGCGAGCCGCCCGATACGAATACGCACCTTTACGTAGCGGCATGTTCGCCACCTAGACCCGCATCCCGTAAACTGGCGCTTTGGGCTTGCGGTCGGCATGAATTCTACAGGCGTAGACAGATCGGATAGCAGGTTATTGCTTGACGCTCGTCGTATCGTCGTCAAGGTGGGGTCGGCATTGCTCGTGGATTCCGCCACCGGCCGGATCAACCGCAACTGGCTGCAGACAGTCGTCCAGGACTTGATCCAACTGCGCAAGCGCGGCCAGGAAGTGGTTCTCGTGTCCTCGGGCGCGATCGCGCTCGGACGGCGACACCTCAGTCTGCCTGCTGGCTTGCTGCGGCTCGAGGAGAGCCAGGCAGCGGCTGCGGTGGGACAGATCGCGTTGGCGCACACATACAAGGAGTTGCTGGAAAGCGCCCAGATCACGGTCGCACAAGTGTTGCTGACCCTGGGGGATACGGAACAGCGGCGACGCTATCTGAATGCGCGCGCTACCCTGAATGCGCTGCTCGCGCTTGGTGCGCTGCCAGTGATCAACGAGAACGACACCGTCGCGACCGCCGAGATTCGTTATGGCGACAACGATCGGCTGGCGGCGCGTGTCGCGCAGATGGTAAGTGCGGATTGCCTGGTACTGCTGTCGGACGTTGATGGACTCTTTGCCGCCGATCCAGCGCGCGACGCGAACGCGGCGTTCATCGCGCGAGTGGATGAGATCACACCCGCAATCGAAGCGATGGCTGGCGGATCGGTCTCGAACGTCGGCTCGGGCGGGATGGTGACTAAATTGCTGGCGGCCAAGATCGCAGTGTCCGCGGGCTGTGCCATGTGTATCGCGTCCGGGCATCATGAGCACCCGCTCGCGCGGATCGAAAATGGCGAGCGCAGCACGTGGTTCTTGCCACGCGCCACGCCGATCGCGGCGCGCAAGCAGTGGATTGCCGGAACACTGCGACCCGCAGGGGCGATCACGGTCGATGCCGGTGCGGTGCAGGCACTGCGCGCCGGCAAAAGCTTGTTGCCTGCGGGCGTCGTGGGTGCGATCGGTCGCTTCGAGCGCGGCGATACCGTCAGTATCCTGTCGCCGGACGGAGTCGAGATCGGGCGCGGCATCATCGCCTACTCAGATGTCGATGCAACCCGGATTCTCGGCAAGCGTAGTTCGGAAATCGCAGCGCTGTTAGGCTTTCGCGGTCGCGACGAGATGGTCCATCGGGACGATCTGGTGTTGACGCACGGCGCCGCTGCGGCGCGGGTGGGCCGGGCGTGACGGCGCCCGCCAACGAGGTTGCCGGGATCGCCGCCAGTGCAGATAGCGGTCTCGCTGCGCTGATGTCGAAGCTCGGGCGTGATGCGGTTGCTGCGGAGCGCATCCTGGCGCGCACGGATACGGCAACGCGCAACCGTGCATTGGCCGCAAGCGCTGCGGATTTGCGTACCTCCGCAGGCGTGATTCTCGCCGCCAATCAACGGGATCTCGAAGCCGCCCGCGCCAAAGGACTGTCTGCAGCGCTGTTGGATCGGTTGTTACTCGATGACGAGCGGATTGCTGCGATGGCAGCGGGAGCGGAGGCGATCGCCGCTCTACCCGATCCGGTCGGCATCGTCAGCGCGCAATGGCAGCGACCCAATGGCCTAATCATTCAACGCGTGCGGGTGCCACTCGGTGTGATCGGCATCATCTATGAGAGCCGGCCCAATGTTACCTGTGACGCCGGCGCGCTATGCCTAAAATCGGGCAACGCGGCGATCCTGCGCGGCGGCTCGGATTCGACCGCCTCCTCGGCGGCGATCCACGCCTGCCTGGTCGAGGGCCTCGTCGCCGCCGGCCTGCCGGGCGACGCCATCCAGCT
>JAGRJB010000108.1 GCA_020442965.1 Pseudomonadales bacterium | reverse complement strand
CATCATTATCAAGGCAGGCCGTTCGGCCAGAGTCTGCGCAGCATCGATCTCCTTTGGCGAATCGGGCTCGTGCTCTGGCTCATCTGGGTCGGCTCGCAGGGATTGCGCGGTGCGGGGCATATCGGCGCGCCATGGCTCGCAGCCAAGCTCCTGGTATTTGCGTTTCTCATCTTTTGCGGCATCATGATTCGCGTGCGCGGCGCGCCCCTTGCGCCGGCACTTCGCGAATTGCTGACGAGTGGCTCGACCCCGCAGCTCGAGTCGACCATCAAGCGTACCTTTGGCCGCACTCGGCCGTTCGTGCTTTTGATCTGGGCCGGGTTGGTACTTGCGGCGTACTTTGGCATCGCGAAGCCGCAATTCGGAGATTCATCGCTTATGGTAGACAGTCCAGTGGTTGAGAATTCGGTGGTAGAGAATCCAGTCTTCACGCTGGTCAAGTTCCCGAGTGGCGCTCCGTTGCCGCCGGCGGCACTTGCCGAGCTGCTGCGAAAGACGAGTCCTCGCTATCAGACCGTTCCGGGCCTGCGGCGTAAGCTGTTCCTGAGCGGCCCGGGTGTTGGCGGCGGCTGGTATGAATGGGACTCGCGCGCCCACGCCGAGGCCTTCTACGACGACGCCTGGCGGCGCGGGATGCAGGCTAACTACGGCCTGGTGCCAACCATCGAGTATTTCGACGCGCCATGTATCGTCGACAATGATCGCGGTGTTATCGACTATTATCTGCAGGACGCCGGTCGCTGACGCTCGGCGTCACTTTGCACAGCGCATACGATCATGACGGTACTTTCATGCCGCGTTGTACTGCCGGGCGCACGCCAATCTCTTGGGCCCAGCGTGCCATGTTGGGGTGCTCGCTGAGACTGCCCGGATAACGCAGCGCCGATACTGTCGCGACGGGGTAGGCCATGACATCGGCGATCGAGTAGTCAGTGCCGGCGAGGAACCGCGTACGCGCCAATTGCTTTTCAATCGGCTGGAGCATCCGTGCGCACAGCTTGTTGTAGTAGTCGATCGCCCAAGGTTGCTTTTCCTTGGCGAGCACATTGAACACGAACTGGCCGCTGTAGGCCGGGCCCACGTCGCTCGAGATCGTGCCGAGCCACTCGATGATCTTGGCGCGCGTCGGCCCTGACGCCGGCAGCAGCTTGCCTGTCTTTTCCGCGAGATACACGAGTATTGCGATGGTGCCATACACCGAGAGCGGTGCTCCGTCGTGTTGCGTATCGCGATCCACGATCATCGGCAGCCGACCGACAGGATTCAGAGCGAGAAACGCTGGCGTGAGGTGTTCGCCTTTGACAAGATCGTAGCTGGTGACTCGGTAGGGCAGTGCCACTTCCTCCAGCATGATGGAGGCTTTGTAGCCGTTCGATGTCGCAACGGTATGCAGATCGATCATAAAACGCACTCTTTTTGGCGCAGCAAGGCAGGGGTATCACTATGCAGCAGACACAGCAAGACGCGCAGATTGACCGCGCATTTGTTCGCATCGCGGAGGGTCAAGTGCACTATCGTACCGCACAGCCGGTCGCACCCGCCAAACCCGCTGCTTTGCCGTTGTGGATGATTCACGCGTCGCCGGCATCGTCCACGACTCTCATAGGGCTGGTCGGTCAACTCGGCCTGACTCGCCACGTCATCGCGCCTGATACCTTGGGAAATGGGGATTCCGCGCCGCCAGCCGAGACCGCCCCGCAGATGCCGTACTACGCGGCCGCGGCGCTACGCACCATGGATGCGCTTGGGGTTGGTGCGATCGATCTGTACGGTAGCCACACGGGCGCGCACATCGCGGTCGAGATAGCGATTGCCGCGCCACATCGCGTGCGCCGCATGATCCTGGATGGCATCGGCATGTTCTCGCCCGAGGACACCGAGGAGTTATTAGCCAACTACGCGCCTGCCATCGAACCCGACTTCTTTGGCAGTCAATTCAACTGGGCCTGGCACTTTGTGCGCGACCAGGCGTGGTTCTTCCCCTGGTTCAAGCGCGATCGGGCGCACCTGCGCGGGCTCGATGCGCCCTCGGCCGAGGTGCTGCACATGATCACGGTCGACGTATTGAAAGCGATTCGAACCTATCATCTCGGCTATCGTGCCGCGTTTGCGCATGACGACTACGCTCGCCTGCCGCTCGTTCGCGCGCATACTCTCGTCATGGCCGACGAGAGCGATCCGTTGAAAAAGGGCGTCGAAGCTGCCGCAGGGTTGCTGCCGTCTGCGGTCAAACGCTACCTGAATTTCGACTGGACGGCGGCTGGCCAGGCGCAAAAGGCCGCGCTGATCGCAAGATTCCTGGATTCTGATTGATCGGCGGCGCTGGGCGATCGGCGAGGCTGCGCGAGTGATCTACTGGCTTATGCTCAGGTAACGCGCGCCATGGAATGCGGTGAGATTGTCGTTGCGCCAGCTCCTGACCCGCGGGGTCACCAGGCGCCGGCTGATCATGAAATAGAGCGGGATGACAGCGTCGTCCGCGACCATCTGTTGCTCCGCCTGGCGCAGCAGTTTGCCGCGCGCCCGTTGGTCGGTCGCGCGCTCGGCCGCTTGCAGCGCCTCATCGGCCACGGCGCTCGCGTAGCCGCTGATGTTTTGCGGGCTGTCGCCCCGCAGAAAACCTAACAATCCAACTGCATCGTCATAAGGCGAGAACCAGGCGGCGCGAGTGATTTCGAAATCACCGTTGCGCGCGGCGACCTCTGCCACCTGCCGCTCAGCATTGCGCAGCCGCGTGCGCACGCCGATGGACTGCCACATGCTGGCAACGGCCACGGCGATCTTCTTGTGCTCATCGCTCGTGTGGTAGAGCAATTCCACTTCCAGCGGCTTGGCAGCGGAATAGCCTGCGGCGACAAGCAGTTCCTGCGCGCGCTTGCGAGCGAGTGGTCCGCGGCGCTGTGGAGTTGGGGTAATCGCTGGAAAGTAGTTAGGCATGCCGCTCGGGACCAAGCCATACGCGGGTCGATCACCCGTACGCACGATCTTGCTCGTCAGGATTTCGCGATCGATGCTGATCGAGAGCGCCTCGCGTACTCGCGGGTCTCGGAACTTGGCGAGCTTGTGATTGAAAACGTACAGCGTGAGCGCGAGCGACGGCGCGAGGTGCAGCGTGCGAGGCATCTCGCTCTTGAGATAGTCGAGTCGTTCAGGCGGGAAGTTGGTGAGTGTGTCGAGTTCGCCGGTTTGAATCAGGCGCATCCCCGCGTTCAGATCGGCAATTGGACGATACACGACGCTATCGATCGCGACCTGCTTCGCTGCATGAAAGTACTTGTTGCGTACCACCCGCACGTGGCTGTTCGGAACCCATTCGGCCAGACGATACGCTCCGTTTGAAACGTGATTCTCGGGCCGCGTCCACGCGCTGCCATGGCGTTCGAGCACATGCCGCGGCAACGGCGCAAACGGCGGCAGCGCGAGCACGGTCGGGACGTAGGGTGCGGGGTTGGTCAGATCGATCCGGACCGTGCCCGGATCGGGCGCCGCAACGCCCAGGGCTTCCGGTGGCATCTCGCCCGCGAGCACTGCCGCGCCGTTCTTGAGAAGGTCCGCATAGGCGGCAAGACCGGCGCTACCGGTCTTGGGATCCGCCAATCGGCGTAGCGCGAATACAAAGTCCCCTGCGGTGAGTGGTTCGCCGTCAGACCATTGCAGGTCCTTGCGCAACGTAAAGGTATAGACCCGGCCGTCCTTGCTGACGGTGTACTTCTCGGCGGCACCCGGTGATGGCTTGCCGTGGGCATCGAGTGTCGTGAGGCCCTCGAATAGGTCATTCAGAACGATCAACGCCGGTGCGGAGACTGCCCGCTGCGGGTCGAGCGAGTCGGGCTCGCCCGCGGTACCGCGTCGCAGCTCGTTAGGTGCCGCAGTCGCCGCCGTCGCGATGAGCAGGAGCAGAGTAAGTTGCACTAGTCGCACGCTGTAGCCTCACTCCTGTGAGCCGACGCGCCCGGCGGTCGGCGCTTCCTGGGCCGCCGGTGCAGTGAGTATCCCGGCCGTTTGCATGCGTGTGATGACGTCGGCTTCCACTGCGCGGTTCTCGGCGACGCTCGCCCTCGGTTTGCCGGCCCCGGGGTTGGTAGGCCAAGCTTGGGGTGCCCCAATAATCGGGCGGTT
>JAGRJB010000107.1 GCA_020442965.1 Pseudomonadales bacterium | reverse complement strand
CCACTGTTGCGCGGCGACACGCTGCCGCCTTTCCATGAAATTACTCCAGAGCTGATCGAGCCGGCGATGCGCGAGCTGCTCGCGGCGCAGCGCCAGGCAATCGCCGCACTCGAAGCGCTGCCCGAACCCACATTTGCGACACTGGTCGAGCCGATCGAAGCGCTCAACCATCGTCTCGCGAAAGTCTGGTCACCGATTGGCTTGTTGAACAGCGCGCACAACAGCGCAGCCCTGCGTGCCAGTTACAATACCTGTCTGCCGCTCTTGACTAACTACTACACCGAGCTTGGTCAGAGCGAAGCACTGTACCGCGCCTACCGAGAGATCGCAGCACACGAGGGCTCGAAACTCGATCGCGACCAACGGCAAGTACTCGAGCATCAATTGCGTAATTTTCGCCTGGCGGGCGTCGGCCTGCCGGCAGACCGCAAGGCGCGTTTCAAGACCGTATCGATGCAGCTGTCACAGCTGCAGTCCAAGTTCGACGAAAACGTTCTCGATTCCACCAATGCTTGGAGTAGAACGGTAACTGATCCGCGCGAGCTCGACGGGCTGCCCGCCGCCGTGATCGAGCAGGCGCGCGCGCTCGCCAGCGAGCGCGGCCTGAGCGGTTGGGTACTCGCGCTGCAGCAGCCGACGTTTGTCGCGGTGATGTCGGACGCCGCGTCCCAGACGCTGCGGCATGATTTCTACGAGGCGTGGAGCACGCGCGCCTCCGATCGCGGGCCGACGGCCGGCAAATATGACAACACGCCTCTGATGCAGCAGATCGTGGCACTGCGGCACGAGCTCGCGACACTGGTCGGCTACGCTAACTACGCCGAATATGCGCTTGCCACCCGCATGGCCAAGACGCCGCACGAGGTGCTCGATTTTCTGCAGGCTATGGCGAATTCCGCACGTCAGTTTGCCGAGCACGAACTGGCCGAACTCGAGGCTTTTGCGGGGCGCAAACTCGAGGCGTGGGATATCGGCTACTACGCCGAACAACTTCAGCGCCAACGTTATGCGATTTCCCAGGAGGCGCTGCGTCCCTATTTTCAGCTACCGCGCGTCCTCGACGGCTTGTTTGCCGTCGCGCGGCGCTTGTTCGGCATCGTGATCATCGAGCGCAAGGCTGTGTCGGCTTGGCACCCGGACGTGCGCTTTTTCGATATCCACAGGGATGATTCCATCATCGGCAGCTTCTATCTCGACCCGTATGCCCGCACTAACAAGCGATCCGGCGCCTGGATGGACGATTGTGTCGGCCGACACTCGCTGAACGGCCAAATCACGGTGCCGGTCGCCTATCTAGTCTGCAACTTCCTCCCACCATTGGCCAACCAGCCCGCGCTCTTGACCCACGATGACGTTGTCACGCTGTTTCACGAATTCGGCCACGGCCTGCATCATCTGCTGACGCGTGTTACCTACCCCAGCATCGCGGGTATCAACGGCGTGTCGTGGGATGCAGTGGAACTACCGAGCCAGTTCATGGAGAACTTCGCCTGGCACCCGGACGTGCTGACGGCGATGAGCCAGCACATCGAAAGCGGCGAGCCGCTGCCAAATGACACGCGTGACAAGCTGCTGGCAACGCGCGTATTTCACGCCGGGCTCGCCACCATGCGTCAACTCGAATTCGCGCTGTTCGATTTCCGCCTGCACGCCGAATATGCGCCGGCGGCCGGCGCGCGGGTATTGGACTTATTGGCCGAGGTAAGGCGCGAGGTAGCGGTTGTTCAACCGCCGGACTGGAATCGTTTTGCACACAACTTCGGGCATGTGTTCGCCGGGGGCTACGCGGCCGGCTATTACAGCTATAAGTGGGCCGAAGTGCTCGCCGCGGACGCGTTTTCGGCCTTTGAAGACTGCGGCTGTTTCGATCAGACGGTAGCCCGGCGATTCGTGGACGCCATCCTCGCGAGCGGCGGGAGTCGTGAGGCGCTCGATGCGTTCGTCGAATTTCGCGGCCGCGCGCCCGCGATCGAACCACTACTGAAGCAGCTCGGGCTCGCACCATGAGCTTCTCGATCGCAACCTGGAACGTGAACTCACTGCGCGTCCGTTTGCCGCATCTTGCCGACTGGTTGGCGGGTACGCCCGTCGATATTGTCGCGCTGCAGGAAACCAAACTACCCGACGCCGATTTCCCACACGCGGAGATCGCGAAGTTGGGCTATCAGTCGATCTCGAGCGGCCAGAAAACCTACAACGGCACGGCGCTGCTGACGCGCACGGCGCCGGCCGACGTAATTACGGACATACCGGGTCTTGATGATCCGCAGCGCCGCGTGCTGGCAGCTACGATCGGCGCGAATCGCGTCATCAATGTCTATGTACCGAACGGGCAAGCCGTGGACTCCGAGAAGTTCCAGTACAAGCTGCGCTGGCTGGCAGCTCTCAGAGACTGGCTCGTGGAGGAGATCAAACAGCACCCATCAATCGTTGTGCTCGGGGACTTCAACATTGCGCCAGCGGATGCCGATGTGCACGATCCGGCTGCCTGGGAGGGACGGAATCTCGTCAGCCCGCCCGAGCGCGCCGCCTTGCAGGAGCTGCTGGCAGCAGGATTCACCGACGTGTTCCGGCGCTTTGAGCAACCGGCGCAGCGCTTCAGCTGGTGGGACTATAGGCAAGCCGCGTTCCGTCGCAATCATGGGTTGCGAATCGATCTGATCCTCGCAAGCATACAGTTAGCCGCGCGCTGCCGTTCGTGCGTCATCGACCTGGAGCCGCGGCGCGCCGATCGGCCCTCCGATCACGCTCCGGTGATCGCGCACTTCGACTGACGATCCGCGCGCAAACGTGACGCACGTCACGGCCTGTCTGCAGATCGCGCAGCTTTGCTGGTTTTTGGCCGTTGCGCTGCCTAGACTCGTCCATCCTAGTCACCTGTACCCCCGATGCAGCAGCGGCGTAGCGACCACGACGTCACCGGCACAGTGCAAGTCAGTTCGGCACTCGCGGTGCGACACGCGATTGAGGAGTTGTTCGCCAGCGTCTGGCCCGGGCAGTCATTTCCACTATTCACGCAGGCGTTCGACGACTTCGACCGGATGTTCACCGGACGGATGCCCGGCTATTTCGGCGTCGACACGGTCTACCACGACCAGCAGCACACACTCGACATCACGCTCGCCACGGCGCGGCTGATCTGCGGCTACGAACTGCAGGCGGACCCGGCCAAGCGTTTCGGTGCGGAGCGCGCGATGGTCGGCATCATCATTGCGCTATTTCACGACGTTGGCTACCTGCGCAAATCAGCCGAACGCGAGCGGGCCAATGGCGCCGAGTTCACGAGTGTGCACGTCTCGCGCGGCGCAGCGTTCCTCGAGGACTACCTACCAAAAGTAGGTCTGTCGTCTTGGACGGCCGTTGCGACCGAAATCATCCATTACACCGGCTATGAGCGTTCGTTCGCGCAGATCTGCGCGCCCGATCCTCGCGACCATCGCATCGGCCACCTGGTAGGAACGGGCGACCTGCTCGCACAAATGGCCGATCGTTGTTACCTCGAAAAATGTCGCGACCGCCTGTACGCAGAATTCGTACTAGGCGGCGTGGCGTTGCCGATTGCGGCGAATGGCGCGGTACAGGTGAAGTACGCGTCTGGCCTCGATCTGTTGCGCCAGACGCCGCAGTTCATGGCTGAAATGCGCGCCAAGCGGCTGGAGATCGCTTTCGATCACGCGTACCGCTACCTGGAAATTCTGTTCGACGGCCGCAATCCGTATATCGAGGCGATCGATCGCAATGTCGAATACCTGCGGCAGGTCTTACGCAGCGAAAACTGGCGCCTATTGCGGCGTCAACCGCCCGTGTTCGCGGCGATAGACGACCCGATGGCCAATACCCGCGCACTGATGGTCGGTGCTGTCAGGAAAGCGTGGGGCTGAGCAGCGCACAGCTGTCCGGTGGATCGATCCGCGCCACATAGCGGTCAAACAAAGCGTCCAGTTGCGTGAGCACCTGCTCACGACCGTCCAGCTCACTGTTGTGCAACGCGCTCGCCAGCATCGCCGGTGTGAACTGCCGTCGTGCCTGCTCGGCGAGCGGCGCGTACGAGAGATGCCACGGTTCGGGCTGCACGCCACCTCGCGGCGTCACGTAGGGACGAAAGAAGCCGAAGGCGCTGCTACTCGTATCGAGCCACCTCGCAAGCGCCGCGTAAACGCCACCCGGCGCGAACTCGGCCGGAACAAGCTGCGGTTGGTAGTCGGTCGGTGTCGCCGCAGCATCGATCACATCGAAATCGGTGCCCCAGTGATGCCGACTGGCGCCGGGCAAGGCCGACCATGCGAGTATCGCGGCGATCCGCGCGTCGCAATCGAGCGTGACTGCGTCGAGTCGCGCACCGTCGGACGCCAGTAACGCTCGCTCGCCGCGAAACTTACCATTCCAGATCGCAAGCTGCCGATCGAAATCGCGAAAACTGGACACGGGCACGAGATCGATGCCTGCCGCGCTCGCCGCCGCACGCAGTGCGAGAAACGGCGCTACCACATCGACATGCAGTCGACAGCGGGGCTCGGACAGTTCCAGCAAGTGCGTGCACGCACGACCGGTAAGCTCGAGTTCATCGAAGGGCCGCATCATGCGCTCGTGCTCTGGCCGCCCCCATCAGTGCGCAGCTGGTCAAAGACTTCGAGAAATGCCGCCGGTTCCTGCGCGCCGGAGAAGGCATAGCGCCCGGCGAAGATGAAGGTCGGCACACCGCTGATGCCGGCCTTCTGCGCCGCGTGCTCGAGACTCACGACCTGCTCCAGAACGGTCTCGTCCACCAGGGCGGCGTGCGCCATATCCTCGTCGCAGCCCACTTCGACAGCGGCCCTCACCAGCAATTCGGGATCGCTCAGGTTCTCTCCAGCGCTGAAGTGGCCCGCCATCAATCGCTCCTGCAGTCGACCCTGCCGTTCCAGTGCAGACGGCGAGCCCGTGCTGCCGACACGTTGCAACAATGCATGGGCGCGCCGGGTGTTAGGCAGCCACGCGGCGTCGCTGAATCGAAAATCGATATCGAGACCACGGCCGAGCTCGACAAGCTGTACCTGCACCGCCGCGAAACGGTTTGCGTCCCCGAAACGCATGCGCAGATACTCGGCCCGCGGCATGCCCTCGGCAGGTAGCTCAGGATTGAGTTCAAACGGTAGCCAGCGAACGACAAACCGCAACGCGGGGCGTTCAGCGAGCGCCGCTTCGAGCCGTCGTTTGCCAACGTAGCACCAGGGACAAACCAGGTCCGAAAATACGTCAATCGGGATGATTTCCAAATTCATAGCCCACATTCGAGGGATGCTTAATGCATCCGGCCTGAGACATTGTCGCATCGAGCCGACACAAGCGCCTTATAGAACGGCATAAGCATAGCCGCTAGTGCAAATCGGCAGTTAAGATGACAGGAGATTTCGCGACGGACCAGACCGGGGGCGCTGTACGCACCGTGGGCATCAGCCTCAGAACCAAGTATGTCGTGGTAGCGGCCGTTTGTGCGCTGCTGGGCCTCGCTGCGGTCGCCAGTATCGTTGCGTATCAGAACTGGTCCACCTACCAAGGCATTCACCGCATTCTCGAGGACACGACCAACCAGCGGGTCGGCGAGGAACTGCGGTTGCGCGCGGCAGCGGTCGCCGAAGAGCTCGCAACGGCGGTCGCGGTTCCAACGTTGACCCTCGATCGAGCGGCCATCGAGCGCGTTGGCAACCAATTCGCAACCGACGCGACGATTGTCAATTTGAGCGTGCACACCCTTTCCGGCGAAGAACTGTTCAGTTTCAAACGCAGCGACACGCCAAACGATCAGCTAACCCGTTCGGCACTACGCCAGATCCGCGCCACTGCTGGCGCGCTGGGTGGCGCCTCGCACAGTGTCGGTGAAGTCGCAGTGACCGTACGCGCAGCACAAGCGACCGATGGCAGTGCGCGCGTTGAACTGCGCCTCGCGAGTATGCGTCGTGATCAACTCGTCAAAGGACTGATCGCGGCGGGCGCGCTAGGCGCCATCGCATTGATTGCGGGACTGGCGCTTGCTTGGTGGGCGGGACGTCGGCTGCTGCAGCCACTGGCGCAGCTGGTAAAGGGCGCCGAGCGCATTACGCAGGGTGACTACTCGCGTCCGCTCGATGTCGGTCGGCGCGACGAAATCGGCGATCTGCAAGCGGCGCTCGAGCGCATGCGGCACAAACTTCGCCAGAATACGGTCAGCAAGAACTACATCACGCACGTACTCAGCAGCATGACCGATGCGGTGTTCGTCACCTCGCCCGACGGCGTTATCCGGATGGCGAACCATGCAGCCTGCAAACTGATGAGCTTCGGCGAGGAAGAACTCGTTGGTCGCTCCATCGCGTCAATTCTTGCCGAGGACCAGCGTGCAGATTTCGACTTGCTGCAAGCCGCACAGGAAACACGCGAGACCGTGGTACACACACGGCAGGGACAGTCGATCCCGGTGCTGCTGTCGGGCTCGGCGATTTCATCGGACGACCCGCAGTATCAGGGTACGATCTTCGTCGCTCGCAACATCACGGATCGCAAGCGCGCGGAACGGCGTATCCGTTATCTCGCACGTTACGACGCGCTCACCAAAGTTCCGAACCGCATGCAGTTTCAGCACCTGCTGCAGCAGGCGATCGCGCGCGCCCTGCGCAGCAAGCAGGCGCTGGCGCTCCTGTATATCGACATGGATCGGTTCAAGGAGATCAACGACACCTTCGG
>JAGRJB010000106.1 GCA_020442965.1 Pseudomonadales bacterium | reverse complement strand
CCAATGAAGTGCTCGATGCGATGCCTGTCGAGCGCTTTGTCGTGCAGCATGCGCCGAGTGGCGCGCCAGCGATCGAGTCGTTAGGCGTTGTGCTCGATAGTCGCGGCAATCTATGCGAATCGAGGCGGCCCGCGCCGGCGCCGTTCGCCGCGGCGGTCACCGCTCTGCTGCGTGAACTGCCTGCCGCTCTGCCAAGTGGCTACAGCTCCGAATTGTGCCTGGAACTCGCCCCCTGGGTGACCAGTCTCGGGCTGATGCTGGAACGAGGTGTCGCTTTGCTGGTCGACTATGGTTTGCCGCGTCGTCAGTTGTATCACCCCGATCGCGCGGCCGGCACCTTGCAGTGTCATTTTCGCCATCGCGCGCATGCCGACCCACTGCACTACGTCGGCCTGCAGGACATTACCGCTTNNNGATTTCACGCGCGTCGCCGAAGCGGCCGACGCGGCAGAGCTTGCAGTGCTGGGTTTCGTGACGCAGGCCGGGTTCCTCATCGGTTGCGGCATAGACAATGTGCTGGCGGGCGCACCCACGGAACGCGAGCGACTCGTCCAGGCGGGCGAGGCGCGTCGTCTGATGATGCCCGGCGAGATGGGCGAGTCGTTCAAGGTCATGGCGCTCGGTCGCGGATTCGATCGGCCGCTGCGGGGTTTTGCCTGGCAGGATCTGCGTGGATCGTTGTAGGAGTCGGGAGTACACGGATGGAATGGTGGCAGGCGGTTGTTTTGGCGGTGATCCAGGGGTTCACCGAGTTTCTGCCGGTATCGAGTTCCGGTCACCTCATATTGCTGCCAAGGTTGTTAGGCTGGCCGGACCAGGGTCTCGCTTTCGATGTCGCGGTCCATGTCGGTACCTTGCTCGCCGTGGTCGGGTATTTTCGGCGCGATCTCGTGCCGCTCGCCACTGGCGCGCTGCGTTGGGTGGGCGGCGATCGCGCGGATGCTCACGGACGATTGGCGGTCAATCTGCTGCTCGGCACGATTCCGGTCGGGCTCGTCGGGCTCTTTGGCAAGGATCTCATCGAGACAACGTTGCGCAGCCCCGCCGTGGTCGCCTTTCAGTTGGCCGTCTTCGGCATCATTCTCTACGTCGTCGATCGGCTGGCATCGAGCCGTCGCGACGAAAAATCACTCTCCATCGGCGATGCGCTCGTGATCGGCGGCGCGCAAGCGCTGGCGTTGGTTCCCGGTACTTCGCGTTCGGGCATCACGATGACGGCCGGACGTGCGCTCGGACTGTCGCGTGAGTCGGCCGCGCGTTTCGCTTTCTTGCTCTCCGTGCCGGGCATCGCGATGGCAGGCGTTTACGAGAGTTACAAGTTCGTCACCGCCGGCGCGCCCGTCGCCGCGACCGAGATGCTGATCGGGCTCGTCGTTTCGGCACTCGTGGGTTACGCTTGCATCTCGTTCTTTCTGCGCTACCTGCCACGCATCGGCTTTTTGCCGTTCACGATCTACCGGCTGGTGTTAGCCGCAATCGTAGTTGGCGTGTTCTACCTATAGCGCTCTCGCCGAGGTTCGCTTGTGCTCATTCAGCGCATCGATCCGCAGCTTGCGCAAGCACTCGCCGATTGCCGCGCCTGACAAGTCAGCGCGAGCCGCGGCGTCGACCGTCACCGCGGCCGCGACACGACGCGCCGCCGCAACGTACGCGCGCTGCGGATAGAGAGTGTCTTCCAGTCCTGTGCGGCCGCGCGCATCGGCCTCGCACACGAGCAGAAACTCCGCGAATCGATCGGGTCGACGCAGCGCGTCGCAGTTTTCGAGCAACTCCAGCAAGGTCGCTGGTCGCAACTCGAACGCGCGATGGACGTGCGTGTGGTAGCGGGTGGCCAACAGGGCAAGCTGTCGAAACTCGTTCGGAACGGCCAACCGTTCGCACAGTATGTCGACCAGCGCGGCGCCGGTCTCTTCATGGCCGCGATGTGCTGGCCACAGCTCCGGCGGCGTCAGCCCCTTGCCGAGGTCGTGCATCAGCACGGCGAAGCGTGCACGTTCGCTGCCACCCAGTCGGACGCATTGTTGCAGTGCTAACAGCTGATGCACCCCGGCATCGATCTCCGGATGCCATTTCGCAGGCTGCGGCACGCCGAACAGCGCATCGAGCTCGGGCAGGATCACCGCCAGTGCGCCACAGTCACGTAGCACCTCGAGATAGCGCTCCGGGTGTGGCTCAGCCAGCGCGCGAACGGTCTCGGCCCACACGCGCTCCGGCACCAGCGCGTCGACCTCGCCCGCGCGGACCATCTGTCGCATCAGCTCGCGCGTTTCCGCCGCCACCTGAAAGCCGAGCCCTGCATAGCGCGCCGCGAAGCGGGCGACTCTGAGGATGCGCACGGGGTCTTCGACGAAGGCCGCCGAGACGTGCCGTAGTACGCGCGCGGCGAGATCACGCTGGCCACCGTGCGGATCGATCAAATTGCCGTCCCGATCTTCTGCCATGGCGTTGATCGTGAGATCGCGCCGCTTGAGGTCGTCTTCGAGGGTGACGGCCGGTGAATATTCGGTGATGAAGCCGCGATAGCCGGGGCCGACTTTTTTCTCGAGACGCGCCAGCGCAAATTCATCGTGCGTCTCAGGATGCAAGAACACCGGGAAATCTCGCCCGACGGACTTGTAGCCCAGCGCTTCGAGTTCGGCGGGCGTTGCGCCGACGACCACCCAGTCGCGCTCCAGCACCTGCCGGTCGAGCAGTTTGTCGCGGACTGCGCCGCCAACCAAATACACTTGCATGCGGTGATTCTAACTGACCTCCGAACCTGGCTGATCCTCATGCTGGCGCTCTCGCAGAGTGGCTGCGGTGTGCTCTATGTCGCGCAAGCGGCGCGTGGCCAGTGGCAGGTGATGGCTGCGCGGCGACCGATCAGCGACGTGATAGCCGATCCGCAGGCGTCGCCCGAACTCGTGCACCGACTCGAGCAGGTGCGCGCGGCGCGTGCGTTCGCGACGCACGACCTCGACTTGCCCGACAACAAGAGTTACACGACCTACGCAGACATCAATCGCGACTATGTCGTCTGGAATGTCGTCGCGACGCCGGAGTTTTCGGTGGAGCCGCGTCAATGGTGTTTTCCAATCGCAGGTTGCGTCGCGTATCGGGGCTACTTTTCTGAACAGCGCGCTCGAAAATTCGCAGCCCACCTTGAGCGCAACGGCGATGATGTGCTGGTCGAGGGCGTGCCCGCCTACTCCACGCTCGGCAAGTTCGCCGACCCTGTTCTGAGCACCATGCTCGGCTATGGCGCAGATGAACTCGTTGGCACGATATTCCACGAACTCGCGCACCAGGTGGTCTATCTGCCGGGCGATACGGCCTTCAACGAGGCGTTCGCGGTCACCGTTGAACAGGAGGGCCTCGCGCGCTGGCTCGCTCGCCAGCACCGGCCTCAGGACGCCGCGCTGTTCGAGCAGCGCCTCGCGGTGCGCTCAGCGGTTGTCGCGGTGGTGATGCGCTATCGAGTGCTACTGACTCGACTCTACGGTGAAACGATACCGGACCACGCCAAGCGTGCGCGCAAGCGCGAGATATTCGCGCAGCTCGCGGCAGAAATTGCAGCGCTGGAGTTGGCCGCTGGTGTTCATAGTCGGTGGGTACGCGATCTTGCCGCCGACCCCAACAATGCGCGTTTGGCGACGCTCGCGACCTACTATGACTGCGTTCCCGGGCTGCAGCATCTGCTGGAGCTGCAACAGCATGACCTGGCGAAATTCTATCAGCGCGTTCGTGAGGCGGCGCGGGCAACCAAGCTCGAGCGGCACGCCGAGTTCTGCAGCCCCAAGGGCGCTCTGTGAAGGCATCATCCGTACAGTTGTCGATACTGCCCGGTAATGCACTGTTAGACGCTTATCGGCGTTCCGGCGCGTTCACGGACTGCTACTGGGTCGCAGCGCCCTATAAGGTATCGCTCGCGAGGTACGCCGAGGCGTTCTATACCACCTGGCTGTTCAAGCTGGAGCGTTGGATCATCGGCTGGGCGGTGAATCTGCCCTCGAGCGATGTCGAGGCGAAACAGCTCGCGACGGGTTCGCTGACACGCTTTGCCGCATGGACGGTTGAGGCGCGCACTGAAACGCAATTGCTGCTCTGTGATATCAACGCGCGCACGCGCTCATGGTTGATGGTCGAGCACGTCGACGCCGGTTCTCACTGCGGAACGGTGCTGTATTTTGGTTCGGCGGTCGTGCCGATCGCGGCTGCGAAGACCGGCGAGCGGCTTCCTGGCTGGCGCTTCAAAGCGTTGCTCGGCTTCCACCGGATCTATTCGCGCGCGCTGCTGGCGGCCGCGCGAAAGCGTTTGCTCGCTACCCAAGACGCCCAACCGTTGCACCCATAAAAAAAGCCGAGGTCCGGCGCGCGCCAAACCTCGGCTGTTTTGTTAGCGCTAGCAGCGCCGACTAGTCTCTAGGCACGACGCCGACGACGCGCGAGCGCGGCGCCCATCAAGCCCAGCCCCAGCAGCCCCAGCGTGGCCGGCTCCGGCACGCCGACTGGCGGCTCGACAGGCGGTGTGGGTGGGACGACGACCGGTGTGCCGGTTTCGCTCAGCGTAAACCAGAGGCGCGTGTTGTTGACCACACTCGAGATGTTAGGCTGGGTCGAACCGGCGAGAACAAAGCCATTCTGCTGGCCATCACCGAAGCCAACGGCCGCTGGTGTGCCCCCAAAACCGTCGACACCGCCACTGGCATCACCCGTTTCCCACTGCATGGTCGTATAGAAGAAGCCGATCTGTCCTTCGCCCGTCGGGATGCTGTAACCGGGGCCGCGGAGCACCAGCTGGAAGGTGTTCAACAGATTGGTGGCCTCATCGTAGTAGCCGACGTGATCCCAGGTGACGATGATCTGATCGGTCATGACGCGCAGATTCATCAGGCCGCTGGCCGCGCCGCGCGTGTCCACATCGCCGAAGAACGGTGAAATGATCGGTTGGGCCGCGCCCTGTGGGCCAGCCGGCGTATAGGCCGAGATGGCGTTGCCGAAGCTGATGTTGCCATTGTTGTTGGCGTAGAACGACGTGTAATCGTTGCCGAAGAAATTCAGCGTGAAGCCGAGATCGATCGGGCCGCTGGAGCCGTCGTCATTGCGCGTACCGCCGATGTTCGGGTCATTGGCGCCCGCCAGCCCGGTCATGACGAGCGGATTGCCGATGCCGCCACCGATGTCATCGGTGTAGAGCTGCGTCGAGGGGATGAGCGCCGATTGCGGGATCGTGATCACCGCTGCCTGGGCTGCGAGTGGAATCGAAATTGCCGCAACGGCGAGTGCGGCGACAAGAGGTGTGGGTTTCATTTCTTGATGGTTCCGGTGTCAAAGGCGGGGTGAAATTGGTTCTGCCAACACCAGCTGATGAAGCAAGACTCATGCCGCATTGCTTTACTCCAATAGAAGCAATCACTTAGTGCGACTCCAGCAAAGCAAATGTCAAGGTCTGTAAAGTTTCGCGACTCCCCTGTTTAGGGGAAGCGACTGACTCACGGCATGCGCAACGGAATCAACAGGATCGCATTGCCGCGACGGACGGTCAGCACAAGCGGGCCGCCGCGTCGCGCGAGTTCGTGCAGCTTGTCGAGATTGGGCACGCGCCGTCTATTGACCGCTTCAATCCGGTCCCCGGCGCGCAATAACTGCGCCGCCGCTGCGGGGCTGCGCGGCTCGATCGCCCGTACGAGAACGCCGCCGTCTGGTGCATCGGCGAGCACAGCGCCTTCCAATTGCGGATGGACAGTCGCGCTGCGCGGCGCTGAGCGGTCGGGTGTGGACGAAGGCCGCGCTCCCGGCGCGTCGGGGTCCGGGATCAGCGCGGTCACGCGGCGCGGCCGCCCGTCGCGAATGATCGCCACGTCAATTCGCTCACCGACTCGCAACAGGCCGATGGCGTTGCGCAGATCCGTATTCGAGTGCACTGGCTTGCCGTTGATCGCCGTGACGACGTCGCCCGCCCGAATCCCGGCCTGTTCGGCGGCGGATTCCTCGGCAACTTGCGAAACGAGTACGCCCTGCGTCGACGCGAGACCCAGCGATCGCGCTAGATCAGGTGTTAGTGAGTAGATATTGATCCCGAGCAAGCCGCGACGCACGGCGCCGTACTGGATCAGCTGATCGACGATGCTGCGCGCCATGTTCACCGGGATCGCAAAGCCGATGCCGATATTGCCGCCGCTGCGCGACAGGATCGCGCTGTTGATCGCAATGAGTTCGCCGCGCAGATTGACGAGCGCGCCGCCCGAGTTCCCCGGGTTGATCGAGGCGTCGGTCTGAATGAAGT